>CALZNR010000008.1 GCA_945827565.1 uncultured Prevotella sp. | reverse complement strand
TTTTATTTTTATTGTTGAGGCGCATCCTAAGTTCGGCGAAGCCAACGTACGATTAAGCGAGCACAATACAAAACAAAAAGCATAATAAAACTACGAATTAGACAAATTAGACAAATTAGACGAATTGGGAGAGCCTTGGCGGCTCTTGGGGAATCATCCGGACGGGGCTTTCGCCATGAAAGCCAAAAATTCGTTGAATTCGTCAAATTCGTAGTCGAAAAAATATCCGCATTCTAGAGTATGCCTAGAAGCGGCTTACAGTATGGTAGATTGCTCGCAAGAGCCCTCCTTTGGTGTTCCTTTACTCTTCCTTTAGCGCTCCTTTGGTGCTCCTCTGTACTTCGCTGATATAAGACTAATTCATATTGACAACTCAAATCAGCAAAACACAAACAATTTCAGAAGTCATGGTAAGGTAGTAGGTTCGTAGTGGTAAGGTAGTGGTAAGGTGGTAATAAGGCGGTAGGTGTCACCTGTCAACTCAATCAGTTGTTTCATGTTTTTTCAAAAAAGTTCCCTAAATATTTGGTAGATAAGAAAAAAAGTGGTTAATTTGCAACCAAAAGAGTGCCTTGTGTGCTCTTGTGCGGTGTTTCGATGCCGTGCCTTATTGGTAAAATAGAAGCGTTATGCTCTTTCTTGCAAGGTGGAAACCTGAGAAATTTCAATCATTGCAAAGAATGTTTGGAGACGGCTCGCGTGCTACGGAGGTGCTCTAAAACAAATGAAGACGGACATAGCGGCTTCACGCATTATTGCGTGGAACTGCTTTATTGAAACCATCTTATTTGTTTGGGCAATTCTCAGGGCCCCCACCTTGAAGATGTGGACATACAGTTCCACGCTTCTTGTGTGTATATAATAGCCTTTGTTAGGGACTGGCGGAGACACAAAAGACACTATGAAACTACATGACAAAGAGCAAGCAACAAGAGTAAAACAATCTAAATTATTAACCAGAAATGCTCGGTAACGAGTGTTTCGCAATTCAATATTATCGAATGAAAAACATGTTCATCATGCTGCTGGCCATGCTCTGTGTGGTTTCAGCCTATGCCCAAGATTTTGAAGTTGATGGGCTTTCGTATCAAGTCACAAAATCCCCGGATGGAGAATCACCTGGTGAAGTGGAAGTGACGGGAGGAGAAATAAAGGAGGAGATAGAATTTCCGGAAACTGTTACTTATAACAGCGCAACTTATATGGTGACCTCCATTGGTAGTAATGCGTTCAGTGGACGCCGCAATTCAGGTAATTTCACAAAGAAATACATTATTCCTGGCACAGTACGAAGCATCGGCAATAGTGCCTTCTATGACAATTACTATCTGGAAGAAGTGGAATTCAATGAAGGATTGCAGACGATAGGTGTTGCTGCCTTTGGCTACAACTTTGCGCTGAAAGAAATTCGAATACCCAGCACGGTAACGGCGATAGAGAACGGAGCATTCCGCACGAATCAACAAAATCAGGCTACGATTTCTTGTTTGGCAGCTACACCACCAGCGAATTTGGGATCTGAAACCTTTCAAGGTCGTACAGATGCGACTCTGCATGTAGTTGCTGCTGATGTTGAAGCTTATCAGGAAGCTGAGTATTGGAAGGATTTCTCTGTAATCAGTGGTGATATATTGATAAACAGGTGCTCTTTACCTGTTATTACCTGCGACAACAACATCCTTACCATATCCTGTAAGACTGAGGGTGCTGCCATCTATTACACGACCGACGGTTCAGTTCCAGATGAGAACGCTCTTCGTTATACGTCCCCCATCTCATATACCACCAATCAAATCATTCGTGCCATTGCGATTGCAGAAGGTTATGAGAGTTCGAGTGTCAAGAATTTCTACGACAAAGAACAAGTTGAGATTGTTACTGATGCACAAGGAATAAAGTACACGCTGAAACAGGCAGACGACGGAAGTTTCTATTATTCAGTGACGTGGCATTCCTATGAAATGAATGCGGAGACAGTGATTCCTGCCGCCCTCGGTGGTTGTCCAGTAAAAACTATCGAAGCTAGCGCCTTCAGGAGTTGCTCAGATTTGACCTCAGTGACCCTGCCTAACAGCATCACCAGCATTGGCGAGAACGCATTTTATGGCTGTAGTGCTCTCACCTCCATTACATTGAGTAGTCAACTGACAGCCATTGGAAGAGAAACATTCCAAGGCTGCACCAGCCTTTCATCCATTACCATTCCTGATGGGGTGACAACCATCGGTGAACAGGCTTTTAAGGACTGCTCCAGCCTTTCGTCCATCACCATTCCCAATAGCGTGACAAGCATAGGTGAGCGTGCTTTCTGGGGGTGCAATGGCTTGACTTCCATCACCCTACCCAGTAGTGTGACAACCATGGGCGGGGCCGCTTTCTCTGGCTGTACATCCCTCACATCCATCAAACTTCCCGAATCCCTAACTTCGCTTGGTGAGAGTGTGTTTTATGGGTGTCCACTGAAATCCATCGAACTTCCCAATTCGTTTACGGTTATTCCAGAGAATCTTTTCTCAAACAATGACTTCCAGTACATCAAGTTAGGCAATAACGTGAAAAGCATCGGAAAGTCCGCTTTTGGAAGCTACGAACCAGTGTTAGAGATAGGCACGTCTACCCCTCCCTCTATTGCCAGTGACGCTTTTCCGAATGTAGAGTATCTGAGTGACTTGACCGTGATTGTTCCTAATGCAAAGGCTGAAACTGCCTACCGCAAGAAAGCCGTATGGGAAGAAATGACGTTCTCTAACCAGAATAACATTTCCGAAGTGACAGTTGACACACCAGGTGACTTGAGCTTCGAACTGATTACGGAATGCAATATGATGCCTGCAAAAGTAGTTGGATTGAAAGTGAACGGAACCATCAACGCCGACGACTTCACGCAGATGCTTGTGAACATGAAGTCTCTCCTTCGCCTTGATCTCTCCGACTGCGACATCACGGAGATTCCCGACGAGGCTTTATCTGGTAAAACCCAGCTGAAGGAACTCACTTTACCTACCAATTTGCAAGCCATCGGAGCGAACGCCTTCCATGACTGCCCCTACCTCACAGGAGAACTCGTCATACCGTCAACTGTGACCTCTATCGGCGACTATGCCTTCGAGGGCACCGACTATTCTTCGGTCAAGTTGCCCAATGCTCTGAAAACCATTGGAAACTATGCATTCAACAACTTGCCCCTTGAGCAGCGACTGGTACTGCCTGGCAAGGTCACCAGCGTAGGTACTGGAGCTTTTGCTGGAACCAAGATTACAGGACTATCCATTCCCGATGGCGTGAAAAGTATCGGTGCTCATGCCTTCGCTGACACACCTATTCAGGGGCATCTCACGATTCCCGATGGTGTAACAGACCTTGGCGAGGGGGCATTCATGAACACGCAAATCTCATTATATAAATAATGTTTTTCTTTAGTGCTGATTTTCAGTTAATTACAAAGAGGTGAATTTTATTTGCTGAAAATTTGCCCGATTGTGTCAAACACACCGATACCAAGCCAAGCCAGAATTAAGACCAGCAGAGCCACCAGAAAGAGCCACAGAGCGATTTTACTGACCGCCCCGAAGAATTGCCCAACGTCGGTATTATTTGCCGTCTGAGGGCGTTTTTTCGCTTTGGGTTTATTACGCTCCATGTATTTGAGAACACAGAAGCAAACCACGAAGATGCAGGCACTGATAATTCCAAAGATTTTCATTTCGATGCAAGGATTTGGAGTAATTGGTTAATCTGTTTGTCTTTCTCTTCAAGCAACGACACAAGCCGATTGATCGTGTCACCTGCATTGATTTGTGAGTTGTTATTGTTGGCGATGTTTTCACCCCCGACGTGCCCATCAGCGGTAAACATTGAGCCAACCCCACGCATGAGCCATTCAGCACTTACAGATGGGTACGTTTCCAAGAACTTTGAAAGCAACCCAGCAGACACACCACGGTTGCCATTCAAGATGTTGCCGAATGTGCCAGCGTCCACGCCTAACTCGCGGCTCATTTCTGCCTTACTTTTGCCACTTTGTGCCCAAAAGTCATTCATTTTGCCAATAATTTCTTTTTCAGTCATTTTGCCAATAATTTATTGTTACACAATACTTTAGGCGGCATTTGACGGCAGGGCGGCAAAAATTTCTTTCACGTCTTAACATAATTTAACAGGCAAAATGAATGTAGTTATCTTCAAAATGCCTATCTTTGCACCCAGATATGAGTAAGTAACGAAGTATCAGGCGCATAAAGAAAGCCGTCGAGCCATCTTTAGCACAACCGTTGAAATCCACTGCAAAGATACGACGGTTTTTCTTTTCCGCCAAAGATATGAGTGAGTAAATAAGTAATTTTAACTAAAACGTCGCATTATGGCAGGTAAAGAAAAGGAAATTGAAACTATCGGATTGCAAAATCAATCCATGTACAGTGCTGAACAACTCAAAGAAGAGTTGGTAAGTTTACGTGACCTCATCCGGCAATTGGCAGCAGCCACCGATGCCGACAACCATTGCATTTCACTCACAGAGTATGAAAATAAGATGTGGGTGCTTAATTGGCTCATTGAAAAAATAGAATTTAAGGATAAATAACATGGAACGTATTACCAGAGAAGATTTAAGAAACATGGCGATGGGTGAGACACGCACGTTTGACCTACCCAACGCCCAACAGTGTGACAACGGCAAGTCCACGGCATACCAGATGCAGAACCTATTGGGCTGCAAGTTCAGTGTGCAAACAGACTATTCCAAGAACCAATTAACTATTACAAAGAACGCGATATGACACATACCAGGCCCCAAGTTGAACCCGATGGCCGTTACACCGTGCAGCAAGCGGCAAAAGCGTTAGGCGTGGAAAGACACACCATATATCGCTATTTTGACAATGGTAGCCTCAAATTCCGTGTGCGTAAGGCCGACAATCGGAGAGTGACAAAGGGCAAATGGATTGTCGAATGTTGGGAAGAAAACTATTTATAAGTTATGCCAATAATCGGAACTATCATTGAAATTGTACTTTGCATCGGACTGACAATCATTCTGGCAAAGGACATCAGAGAATTAGCAAAAGAAATGAGTGAATAACCATTTAATTTCAGTCGTATGAAAACAGATTTTAGCGTACACATTCATGTGGATTTAGGCGTAACGCCTGAATTGGTGGCATTGGTTAATGCCGTCATTGGCCACAGACAGATGCCGACCGTTGAGGCCACGAAGCCCGAACCGTCAGCAAGTGAGCAACCAGAAGCCGCCGCCCCTGCAAAGAAGCGTGGCCGTAAAGCAGCAACAGCCGAAGCACCAGCCCCAGAGGTTGAAGCCCCGGCAGAAGAAGCAGCACCAGATCCCGAACCAGAGGCAGAGGCCGAAGCCCCAGCCGAGGCAGAACCCAAGGAACTGACAGAGCAGGACATCCGCGATGCCATGCACCGAACCCGTCAGCGTATCGAGGGCGAGAACTACAAAGACGAGACGGATGGAGAACTTTATAAGAAGTACCACCGCCAACTGACATCGTGGTTTAAGAACACAGCCGCTTTGTTAGGCTCAGACAAGCCGTCAGCCCTCATTACAGAAAAGGGCCAGGATGAGGCACGACAATTCATTGAAGAGTGTGACCGTCTGGAAGTATTGGAAGATGGCACAATCGGAATTAAAGCACCGTATTGATATGGCAGGACACGCATTATTAAGCCCGTCAGCGGCCCACAGATGGCTCAATTGCACAGCCGCCCCACGTCTGGAAGAGAACATTGCCGACAGCGGCAGCACCTTTGCAGAAGAGGGCACATTGGCACACGCCTATTGCGCCAAGCACCTCAAAGGATTTTTGGGTTTGCCAACAGCCGATGAGGATGCCGAGATTAAGCAGCTTTTCGACAAGTACCACACGGGAGAAATGGATGAGTACACCGACACGTACAAAACGATCGTGCTGGAAAAGTACAATGCCGCCCGTACCAAAACACCCGATGCCCAATTGTTGGTTGAGGTCAAATTGGATTTCTCAGAGTGGATGCCAGAGGCATTTGGCACAGCCGATGCCGTTATCATTGCCGATGGCACGATGGAGATTATTGATTTCAAGTATGGCAAGGGTGTAAAGGTGTCAGCCATCAAGAATCCACAAATGCAGATTTACGCGTTGGGGGCCTACTCACAATTTAGTTTTGAGTACAATATCCAACGTGTAAGAATGACCATCGTACAGCCACGTATTGACAACCTGAGCGAGTATGAGTTGAGTACCGTTGATTTGCTTGCATGGGCAACGTACCAACTCATGCCGAAAGCCAAAGAAGCGTTTGAGGGTAAAGGCCACCAGATGCCCGGCGAATGGTGTCAATTCTGCAAGGTCAAAGCGACCTGCAAGGCATTGGCCGACCTCACATTTGCAGCCGTAGAGCAGCACCCCGACCCAAAGACAATCAGCCCCGAAGAAATGGCCAGCCGCGTTTTGCCCATGTTAGACACAATCAAGACATGGATTAAGGGCGTGGATGAGTACACGTTGGAGCAGGCGTTGAACGGCCAGAAGTACCAAGGTTTCAAGTTGGTTGCAGGGCGCAGTGTCCGCAAAATCACAGACCAAGAGGCCGTGATGGGCGCATTATCCAAGGCCGAGTTTGCCGAAGATGCCTACATGAAACCACGGGAACTGAAAACCATTACCGATTTGGAGAAACTGATTGGCAAGAAACGATTTGCCGAGATTTGCGGTGAGTGGATTGACAAGCCCCAAGGCAAGCCGACGTTAGTGCCTGAATCTGACAAGAGGCCGGAGTTAGACACCGACGATTTTTCCAAAGTTGATTTAAGCGAATAATAACTAAAGTTTAATTTTTAATTTCATTACAACTATGATGAAACCAAACATTTTGCCCAAGAACGACGGGCGTACAGTTGTAATCGGCCCGTGCCGATTGAGTTACACACATCTTTTCGAGAAGTACACCGGCCCCGATGGTGACGAAAGCCGTGCCAAGTACCAAACGGGCATACTCATTCCGAAGAGCCAGAAAGAGACGGTTGAAGCCCTCAAAGGCTGCATCAAAGCCGCCTACGACCAAGCCATTACAAAGTATTGGGGAGGTAAGAAGCCGAAGATTGACGAAACATCGGATGCCTACCCATTGCGCGATGGTGAGGGCAAGGACGATGAAGCCTACCAGGGCCACGTTTACATCAACGCCAAGACAGGCAAGAAACCAAGCGTGACCGACCGAAGCGGCCAGCCCATCATTGATGAGGATGAGATTTACAGCGGTGTGTGGGCATGGGTGTGTGTCACATTCTATGGCTACAAGGTCAATGGTAAGTGTGGCATTGCAGCAGCTTTGGAGGCCGTGCGTAAGTGCAAGGACGATGAGCAGTTTGGCGGCAGCGTCAGCCAGAGCGAGGCATTTGGCAATATCCCGATGGATGATGAAGATGATGAGGATTTGTAAACCGTGAATGATTGGCCGTGGGTGGTGGTAGTGGCAACACCCACATGGGATTAAAAGCGTCGGACACCCACGGCCATTCTTAAATAACAGAGAGAATGAAAGAATTAGGAATTGACATCGAGACGTACAGCAGCAACGATTTGGCCGATTGCGGAGTTTACAAATACGTTGAAGCCCCTGATTTCACGATATTGCTTTTTGCATACAGCGTGGATGGTGGCCCCGTCGTATGTGTGGATTTGGCGCAGGGTGAAAAATTGCCAGCCGATGTTATGGCAGCACTCACAGACCCATCCGTTACAAAGACAGCGTTTAACGCTGCATTTGAGCGTATTTGCATCAGCAAGTGGATGGGATTGTCAAAGCCATTGCCAGCCTCACAATGGAAATGCACGATGGTACGTGCAGCCCGTATGGGTTTGCCGTTGTCATTGGGACAATGTGGTGAGGTGCTGAAATTGGCCGATGGTAAGATGAAAGAGGGCAAAATCCTAATCCGTTATTTCTCAACCCCGTCCAATAACGGCAAGCGGCATTTACCAAGCGACGCGCCCGACCGTTGGGAGGTATTCAAAAAGTACAATATCAGAGACGTGGAGGTTGAGCAACAGATTTTGGCCAAGGTGCGCCGTCTGGAGGCCCCTGCATTTGACGATGAGTTGTACATTGCCGACCAAGAAATCAATGACCGTGGCGTGATGATTGATTTGCCGTTGGTTGAGGCCGCTGCAAGGTTTGACGATGAGTTTAAGGCCGAGTTGCTGCAAGAGGCAAAGACCATAAGCGGATTGGAGAACCCCAACAGCCTAGCCCAATTGAAAGCCTACATTTCCAAGGTTACGGGCATGACCGTGGCCAGCCTCAACAAAAAGAATCTGGATGAGTTGGACGTCCAATTGAAGTATTGGCCAAAGGCTCAGAAGATTTTGGCATTGCGCCGTGAAATGGGTAAGACCAGCAATAAGAAGTATGCAGCCATGTTGAAATGCGTTTGCAATGATGGCCGTATTCACGGACTTTTGCAGTTTTGCGGTGCAGCACGTACAGGCAGATGGGCAGGCCGATTGGTGCAGGTGCAGAACCTACCACAGAACCATTTGGAAAGTTTGGACGATGCCCGTTATTTGGTACGTCAGGGTGATTTGACAGAGTTTGAAATGAATTATGCCAACGTCACCTATGTACTCAGTGAGTTAATCCGCACAGCGTTTATTGCAGCACCAAGCCACACGTTTCATGTGTGCGACTTTTCAGCCATTGAGTGCCGTGTGATTGCATGGTTGGCAGGTGAGCAATGGGTGTTGGACGTATTCCGGCAGGGTGGCGACATCTATTGTGCCACGGCAAGCCAGATGTTTAACAAGCCCGTCGAGAAGCACGGCCAAAATGCTGAGTTGAGGCAGAAAGGCAAGATTGCAACATTGGCATTAGGATATGGTGGCGGTGTGTCTGCATTGGAGGCAATGGGTGGCAAGCGTTTAGGTTTGACAGAATCCGAAGAAAAGGAAATCGTGAATCTTTGGCGTAATTCCAACCCCAAAATTGTGAAGATGTGGGCCACGATCGAGAAAGCTGCCATTACAGCCCTAAAGACGGGTAAGACCGTACCCGTGCATCGTGGCATTGAGATTGGCAAGCGATGGGGGATGCTGACAATAACATTGCCGTCTGGCCGTGTTATCTGTTACCCCAGAGCGAATGTTGGCATTGAATACGGCGACGGATGGCGTGGCGACCATGAAATTATTGAGTATGAGGGTTTGAACCAGACCACCAAGAAATGGGGCAACGTCAGAACGTATGGCGGCAAACTCACAGAGAACATTGTGCAAGCCATTGCCCGTGACATATTGGGCATTGTCATTCTGAGGGCCAGGCAACAGCACCTCAACGTGGTTTTCCATATCCATGACGAAATTATTGTTGAAGCAACGCCCGACCAGACGTTGGCCGACGTGGAGGCACTGTTTAGCACCCCGATTGATTGGTGTGCGGATTTACCCCTCAAAGGTGCAGGTTACACCACACCTTATTATTTGAAAGATTAGTTTAACAACCCCAAATTTAATTATCGTATGACAGAGAATCAGAAACTAAAGATGGAACTTTTGAAAGAGTTTGCCATCAGTGACGAACCAAAGAGCATCGAGGTTTGCCGTGAAATGTACAAATTCATGGTGGAAGATGAGGCCCCGACCCCATCAATACCGACAAATGGCAAACACCCCAAGGATGGTGTTTACTACATTTGCGACGATGAGAAAAAGACCATTGCGCCGTACAAGGCCACGTTGACACCCCCAGAGGATGCAATGGGCGTTTTGTTGGTGCAGGGTGAGCGCAGTATCATTATTGCACTCCGAGATTGCAACGATGGTGAGGAAACGACGTTGACCAAACAGAAAGACCCGTCGAACCTCAAAGGCAACTACATTGACACCTGCATTGATGCCGTGGCCGATTGGAACGGCCAGAAGAACACCAAACATCTAAAGGCCGTCGGACTGTCTGACAATATCAGCCTGAGCGATGGTTGGTACATTCCAAGCATGGGCGAAATGCTGTTTATCTTCACACATCGTAAGGAGGTCAATGCGGCGTTGGAGAAAGCAAGTGGCCAGCCCATTGCCGATGATTGGTATTGGACTTCAACCGAGTACAGCGCGACCTTCGCATGGGGTCTGTACCTCAGCAACGGCATCATGAACCACAGCACTAAGGCCACGTACACGCTTCGAGTGCGCCCCGTCTCAGCATTTATTTCTTAATCTTCAAACTTTAATCTTTGGCACGGCGAAAGCCGTGCCGATAATAGGCAAACGACAATGAAAGTAACATTTAAGCATACAAGACCAACAAGAGCCATTGAAGAGACCATTGACACCAAGGTTGCAGCCCAGATGGCTAATGACAACAACGGTGCAGCCATTATTGATGATGGAGATTACCCCGTTTATTACGTGGTCAAGGTACAAGTGAAAGTGTGGTGTTTCTGGATTACCATTTGGGAAAAGCATTGCGACATTTCCGATGGTGACACACGCCAGCATATTATTAACGAAGCAAATGATTTGCTCAAAACGATGGAGGGCCAGGACGATGAAAACTAAGAAGCAAAAAACGGCATTTCGTACAGTTAGAGTTATTCCCCGAATACGCTTTGCCACAAGGGGGGGGGAGCAAGTAACGAACAACCCCAGAACGTGAAAGATAACAAGTAACCGACAGCAGCATTATGGCATTTGTGATTGACCTATTCCATCAAGTCGTTTATGAGTACGACCGTCATACAGCCGTGGCCGATTATACCGACCAATGGCCCCAATATAATGTGTACGACCCTAAAGGCCGATGGATAGGTTGCACAAATGCCGTGTGCGAAGCGAGTTAGAAAGCGAATTGCAGACAAATAATCAAGCATACCCCGATATGATTGTTTTATCCTTATTTGACGGCATGAGTTGTGGCCAGATTGCATTACGCGATATGGGCATACCCGTCACACGCTATTATGCAAGCGAGATTGACAAATGGGCAATCCAACAAACTCAACTCAATTTCCCGGACACCGTGCAATTGGGCGACGTGCGTAACGTCGAGGCACGGACGTTGGGGCATATTGATTTGCTCATTGGAGGAAGCCCGTGCCAGTCGTTCAGTTTTGCAGGCAAGCGTGTTGGCATGAGTACGACAGCCCATGAAAAGGTGCTGACATTGGCACGTTACATGGAACTGAAAGAGCAAGGATTTGAGTTTGCAGGGCAAAGTTATCTGTTTTGGGAGTACGTGCGAATTTTGGCAGAGGTCAGAGAGGCCAACCCCAACGTGCTTTTCATGCTGGAAAACGTGGAAATGGGCAAGCAATGGGAGGCCGTTATTGACCAGGCATTGGGCGTGAAAGGTTTACATATCAATTCCGCGTTGGTATCGGCACAGGTCAGAAAGCGCATCTATTGGACTAATATACGAACATTCCAAGCCGATTTGTTTGGTGTGCCGGAAAGTGCAATACCACAGCCGAAAGACCGTGGCATTTTGCTTAAACACATTCTGGATGATGAAGTGCCCGACAGATTTTATTTGAAGCCAGAGACCATTGAGAAGTTATTGCAGCATAAGCAAAGGAACAAGGCCAACGGCAACGGTTTTGGTGCAAAATTCCATCAAGGGGGGGGAAGATGACAGCAGTAACGGTTAAAGGCAAAGGAATGTACGATTTGGTGTGTGTGGCACAGCGAGGGCATGAGTACCGAGGTGAGCCAGCACATTTTATCCCGTGTACCACAGAGGGCAAAACAAACTCCATTACCACGGTGCAGAAAGACAACTTAATCCTGCAAAGGCCACACGGCAAAAACAATGGTGCTGTTTACGCTGATAAAGCCCCGACCCTCACATCTAACTCATGGCAGCAAAACAACCATGTGACAGATGGCCGTATCAGGCAGCTCAACCCATCCCGTGAAAGTGGAGGCACACAGCCGTACCAGCAAAACAGAGTATATGACCCAGAGGGCCAGGCCCCAGCATTGATGAATGGCCACGGTGGGCAAACGATCAATGCGTTAGTGGGGGGGGATGCACCGATAAGGCGATTGACCCCAGCAGAGTGCGCCAGATTGCAGACAATTCCCGATTGGTACAAATGGGAGGTGAGCGAAACCCAGCAATATCGTATGATAGGCAACGGGTGGACGGTGGAAGTTATCAAACACATCTTTTCTTTTTTACCCGATGAGTTCAAGCATGAAGCAACAAGTGAATAAAGCCGAATGGCACGAATATCAAAAGGTATGCCGTAATTGTGTTTTCTGGCAATCAGAGGGCAATGACACACCAATAGGCGTTTGTGTCCTCACTGACACCCTCAAACATGAAATGCAACAGTCGTGCAGCGATTTAAGATTTACAGTATATGATACAGAGCAAAGATGAACAAAAAAAAGCATCCGTGAGTGCCAAAATAACACCCGACAGATTGCGCCAGATATACGACATTCTGGAAGATGAGCAGATACCATTTGAGGCCGACGTTAAAAAGGTTGGCCGTGGAATCCGAGAAATAACAATTGTGGCCGATGCCAATAACATTGACCATTTCAAAAATATGTTGGTATGATAAAGTTACAGCATAACCCAGACGTGGATATTGCCACAGCCCACAAACGCTATTCTAAGAAATGGCGTAACAAGCGGATTGGATGGCAGGATTTGGTGAACCGTTGCGCCCAGACCAAACGGACGGACGAAACCATCAAGGAGTATTTGAAGATGAGCCGCGAGGAACAAGCCGACATTAAAGACGTTGGCGGTTTTGTTGGTGGCTATCTGTCAAACGGAACACGTAAGACGGCCAATGTATTGTACAGAACCATTGCCACGTTAGACATTGATTATGGCACGGCAGACGTGTGGGAAGAGTTCACCCAGCAATACAGTTGTGCGGCCATGTTATACTCAACACATAAGCACACCAGCGAAAAGCCACGTTTCAGATTGTGCATACCGTTCAATCGGCAAGTGACCCCACAGGAATATGAGCCGATTTGCAGACGGATTGCCCACAACGTCGGCATTGAACTTTTCGACATTACGACCTACCAATTGCCCCGTCTATTCTATTGGCCAAGCACGGCCAAGAATGGTGAGTTTGTGTTTGAGTACCAAGATGGCCCCAGCCTCAACGCCGACGAAGTGTTGGCCACATACATTGATTGGCGAAACGTCAGTGATTGGCCGACCTCACAGCGAGAGGGCGAGGTGATAAGCCATGAGATACGAAAGGCAGGCGACCCGTTGGAGAAACCCGGCCTCATTGGTGCATTTTGCCGTGCATATACCATCGAAGATGCCATTGAGAAGTTTTTGCCAGATGCCTACGAAAGAACGGGCATTGATGGCCGTTACACCTATAAGTTAGGAAGCGTTGCAGCCGGATTGGTGTGCTATGAGGGCAAATTTGCATATTCCCACCATGAGACCGACCCAGCATCAAGGCAGCTTTGCAATGCGTTTGACCTTTGCCGTATTCATCTTTTCGGAGTTCACGATGAGGGTACACGTCAGACCGATGTAACCAAATTGCCGTCGTATCTGAAAATGCAGGATTTCGTGTCGGAGGATAAGACCGTGCGCGTGATGCTGACAAAGGAACGTCAGGCAGAGGCCGACAGCATATTTGCAGGTGTGACCGATGAGCCAGACGATACCGACGATGAGGCCGAGGAAAACACCGATTGGATGGCCGAGTTGGAGTTTGACAAGAAAGGCAATATCAAGTCAACGGCAAAGAACATCATTTGTATATTGGAGAGAGACCCGAAATTGGCAGGGCATTTGTGGCACGATGAGTTTACAGGTTTTGACCTCATCAAGAAAGGTTTGCCGTGGGATAAGAAAGCGAAGTTGTGGGGCAACAGAGACGATGCCAATTTGCGTATCTATCTGGAAGAGCAATACAACGTCACGGGAAAGGACAAAATCAAGGATGCCAAGGATGCCGTTTTGACCCGTCACAGATTGCACCCCATCCGTGAGTATCTGAACGGGCTGCAATGGGATGGTGTGCCGCGTCTCGATCGTCTCATCATTGACTATATAGGTGCAGAAGATACGCCCCTCAACCGTGCAATGACACGTAAGCACTTCACGGCAGCGGTGGCCAGAGTAATGCGCCCAGGGTGTAAGTATGATTATTGCCTCATCATTGCAGGTGCAGAGGGCATTGGCAAATCCACGTTGCTCAACGTCATGGGTGGCCAATGGTTTTCTGACAGCCTCACAACGATGGAGGGCAAATTGGGTATGGAGCAATTGCGTGGTGCATGGCTCATTGAGTTAGGCGAATTGTCAAGCATCAAGCGAAGCGACGTTGAACAAGTAAAGTCGTACATTACACGTCAGGATGATATTTACAGAGCCGCGTATGGCATGGTGGTTGAGAAGCACCCAAGGCAATGTGTGTTTTGTGGCACTACCAATGAGACCTATTTTCTCAAAGGTGACACGGGCAACAGACGTTTTTGGGTAATCAAGATTGTGCCGGAACTACGAAAGCACAGCAACATCAAAGAAGCCATTGAGCGTGACCGTGACCAACTTTGGGCAGAGGCCGTGCAAAGGTGGCGTGATGGTGAGCAGCTTTATTTGCCCCAAGATTTGGAGGCTGAGGCCCGACAGAGACAACAGGAATATAACGACGATAGCGACGACCCATTGAAGAGCCTTTTGGCAGTGTATCTGGATAAGAGATTGCCGACAGATTGGCCATCGTGGGATTTGCAGCGGCGACGTGCGTATTTCACCCAGAGCGACCCATTGGATGCCGAGGGTGTGACCCTCAGAGACCGTGTTTGCGTTGCTGAGTTCATTTGTGAGCAGATGGGCAGAAGCATGGCCGATAAAGAATATAAGTACATGGCCAGACGTATTGCCAAACTGTTAGATGAGTTTGACGGGTGGGAACGTATCAGCGTTTCACGTCATGCAGAAAAATTGTATGGCAGGCAAAAGGCGTGGGTAAGAAAGGAGGTTGACAATGAGGGTGACATTTAGGATTGACAAAAATGGCTCAGTTGACAATTTTCAGTTGACAC
>CALZNR010000007.1 GCA_945827565.1 uncultured Prevotella sp. | reverse complement strand
GAGCAATACGCCGTGTAAAAGAAAAATAATGTGTATTTTTGCAGGAGGTGGTGTGTAAATGTGGATAGATTACAAACCACTGAAGATAAACAATGGAATGAGATTAGTAAGGCAGAATGAGCAATAGACAAGAAAAAATAGAAGCTTTTGGGCGCTTGTTGGATGTGCTGAATGTGCTAAGGGCAGAATGTCCTTGGGATAAGAAGCAAACAGAAAACAGTTTGCGTCCCAATACTATAGAAGAGGTTTTTGAACTCAGCGATGCCATCATCAAGCAGGACGTGCACAATGTGTGCAAGGAACTTGGAGATGTGTTGCTCCACGTGTGCTTCTATGCACGCATTTTTGAGGAGCATGAGGATTTTGACATTAAAGATGTGTGTAATCAGTTGGTGGATAAACTGATATACAGGCACCCGCATGTGTATAGGCCAAGTCAGATAGGAAAGCCGCATCCCATACCCATCTCACAGGAATCTGAAGAAGAGAAGAGTGAAGAGTCCAATGGCGGGAGCATCACCTCGGAACTTGTTGTGGAAAACTGGGAGAAACTGAAACTGAAAGAAAAGGATGGTAACAAGAGCGTTTTGGCTGGTGTGCCAGATGCACTGCCCTCTATCATCAAAGCCTACCGCATACAAGATAAAACAAGGAATGTGGGGTTTGACTGGGAAAACAGTGAAGATGTGTGGGACAAGGTGCATGAAGAGATTGACGAACTAAAGAAAGAACTGGCAGAGAACAATCACGACCGCTCTGTTGCGGAATTTGGAGATTTCTTGTTCAGCATGATCAACGTGGCAAGGCACTATCATATCAATCCCGACACAGCCCTGGAAAGAACGAACCAGAAGTTTGTAAGGCGCTTCAATTATATCGAAGAGAAATGCAAAGGCCAGGGAAGAGAACTGATGGAACTGTCTTTGGCAGAAATGGATGAGTGGTGGAATGAAGCAAAAAGGAAAGAACATGAAAATGAAGAATAGTTTTCTCATGGCAATGGCTGTTACCGCAGTAGTAATGGCCCTCGGGGGGTGTGTAGAAAAGAAGAAAAAGGTGGAGTTTGAGGACCTGGATCATAAAAAAACTGGTCCTGTGAAAAACACTACGCTGTTTGGAATTTGCGGAGAAGCATCGGCAATGAATACGTTGCAACTGATAGTCGACAATGGCGATACGCTCAACCTGAGTGTGTATAGGGCCAAGGAGCATCATAAGGTGCATGGGGGGTATGCTTGTGGCGACAGAATGGCTGTGATGCCCAATCAAAACCGAACGGAAGCACTGCTGGTGATCAATGAAACGACACTTTTGGGCGACTGGCTGATGCTGAATCCACTGGATGGAAGTTCAGAGGTGGGTATCAGTCTGCGCGAAGGCGGCATCGTGGAGGGTATCAATCAATCTATTCTGATATATCGGTCGTGGAGAATATTCAATGGAAAACTGGAACTGCAACTGACACGTGAAGGAGGAGGAGATGAGGAGGAAGTGAGCCACTATGATATAGTGAAGTTGGATGCCGACTCTTTGATTTTTGCCAACAACGAAGACAGATTTGAATATTATCGACAACACTAATTCCCTCATCGCACTGTGGAACCGTTTAGAATACATATTATAGGCTGTGGTAGTGCCTTGCCCACAGGGAAGCACACTGTGTCTTCTCAGGTAGTGGAAATAAGGAACAAAATGTTTTTGGTGGATTGTGGTGAGGGCACACAAACCCAACTGAGGCGTTCTCATATACGTTTTACCAAGATAAGCCACATCTTCATATCCCATTTGCATGGAGACCACTGCTTGGGACTGGCTGGTATGCTTTCTTCCTTTGGTATGTTGGGACGCACAGCCCCGATACATATCTTTGCCCCGCAAGCCTTGGAGAAGGTGTTGAACTTGCAGATAGACACCTTTTGTCACGGACTGGACTATCCGATTGTGTTTCATGCTACGGAAACAACGGAGCACAAGGTGATATATGAGGACCATAGTGTGGAGGTGTATTCCATACCCTTGCAGCACAGGATGCCCTGTTGTGGTTTTCTGTTTCGAGAAAAGCCTGGCTTGCCTCACATCCGCAGAGACATTGTGGATATGTATGGCATTTCGGTAAGTCAGATTAACAATATTAAACAGGGGAAAGATGGTGTGACAGACACTGGCGAGATTATAGAGAATGACAAGTTGGTGTGGCCAGCTGAGAAAACTCGTAGCTACGCCTATTGCAGCGATACGGAGTATATACCCACACTGCATCAAATGGTAGAAGGGGTGGATGTGCTGTATCATGAGAGCACGTATGGCAAAGACAATGAAAAGATGGCACACAAATACATGCACTCTACGGCAGAACAGGCTGCCATGGTGGCAAGAGATGCTCATGTGGGCAAACTGCTGTTGGGCCACTATTCTGCAAGGTACGAGGATGAAAAGGTGCTGCTGGAAGAGGCACGCACTGTGTTTCCTAATACAGCGCTTTCGGATGAAGGCATGATTATTGAGGTATAGTGAGTAGAAGAGGATTCAATCATTCTTGCATGTTGCCACAGATGTTGCTCGGGACAAAGAGTTGCAGGGCTGTGTGGTGGGGGATGACCACAGCCTTGTGTGTGTGCCTATGCCTTGTGGCGTGCAAATATACTCCCAAAGGAATGTTTCCATCTGATGCCCCAGATAAGGACGTAAATCAAGACACACTGCATACACGGGGCACCTCATCGATAGAAGGAATAGACGTAGATAGCATTTATCAAGAGATTAACGCCCTATGTCAGAAAAACAGGCGCCAGTTTGCCTCAGATAGATTTGTGGCGCACTTTTATCAGAATAATCACCGGTTGTTATGGACAGACTGGTATGGGATGAAGCCACAGGCGGATACCCTGCTTGCCAAACTGGACAGAGTGGGGGAACATGGATTGAGCACCCGTTTCTTTCTTGTTGACTCTATCAGGATGGATATGGCGAGAGTGCTTGCCTTTCAATCCAATAGCAGGGAGGTGACAGACATCAATCAAGTGATTGCACGACTGGACTATCATCTCACCAGATCGTTTCTGAGGTACTATGTGGGACAGAGGTATGGTTTTATGCAGCCGTGGCACGTCTTCAATCGTTTGGATGTGCTGAAGGAAGATACTGTTAGGCAACGGATCATCAGCTATCGCCAGTTGTTTGATGTGGACATAGAGCGTGCAGACTCTGCTTCGATGGCAACGCTACTGGGTAATATGATGAAGGGTGGGGGCATCGCTCCATTGTTAGACAGTTGTGAGATGAGAACTCCGCTCTATCAAGCCATGCAGAGGCAACTTTCTGAAGGGAATATAGACAGAGAAAAACGCCAGACAATCGTCTGCAATATGGAGCGTTTGCGCTGGAGAAACATGCTGCCGGATGAGCTGATGTCAAGAAAGCAGGTGGTGGTGAATATTGCAGCGCTTCAGTTGTACGCATACTCAGAAGATTCGGTGATGAAGATGAAGATAGCATGTGGAAGTATGAAAAACAAAACACCCATGCTTCACAGTTTTTTAAAATACATCCAGCTGAATCCCACGTGGAATATCCCATACTCAATCATCAAGAATGAGGTGGCGGTACATGCACAGGATTCTGCTTACTTTGCACGAAACAATTACCAGATTGTAAATAAGGAAAGTCATCATATAGAGGATGTTAGAAGTGTAACGGCAAGGATGTTAGTGTCGGGTAGATACAGCGTGATACAAAAAGGTGGAGAGGGAAACTCGTTAGGGCGAATCATATTCAGATTTGACAATAATTTTTCGGTGTACCTTCACGACACATCGAACAGGCAGGTGTTTGACAGAAGACATCGCACGGTGTCTCACGGATGTGTGAGGGTGCAATATCCCTATGAATTGCTGACTTATATGATTGGTGAGAAGGATGAGTGGACAATGGACAAGATACGCATCACAGTGGGACTGCCACCCATGACACCCCGTGGAGAAAGGTATATGGAAAAGGTGGAAGATGACGACCACGTGACACTCATCTCATTTCTGAAGATAGAGCCCCAGGTACCCCTGTACATTACCTATTTCACGGTGTATCCAGAGGAGAATAATCAACTGAAGTTTTACACCGACATTTATGAATATGACAAAATAATGTGGGAGCAGCTTAAACCTTACTGTGACTTTTAGCATCAAAGGCAATGTAACGTGGAAGAAATAGGAGATAAAGAGATTTTAGAAAAGCTTTTTGATCCTCAGACAAGGAGAAAAGGTTTTGAACTGTTGGTACATCAATATAGTGAGCAGATGTACTGGCAGGTGAGACGTATGGTGTTGGTGCATGAGGATGCCAACGACATATTGCAAAACGTGTTTGTAAAGGTGTGGGCAAATATCGACACCTTTAGAAACGCATCGAAACTATCTACCTGGCTCTTCCGCATTGCAACCAATGAGAGTCTGGACTTTATCCGTAAGAAAAAGACAAGGGCACTGGACAATGCAGACACGTTGGCAGACCACCATGTGGCAGACATGCTGACATCCGATAAATACTTTGATGGAGATTATACGCAGGCGTTGCTGTATGAGGCGATTTCCAAACTGCCGGAAGTGCAGCGCACAGTGTTTAATCTAAGGTATTTTGAAGAAATGAAATATAGCGAAATCAGCGAGATACTCCATACCTCGGAGGGGGCATTGAAGGCATCGTACCATATAGCGGTGAAAAAGATTTCAGAATATTTGAAGCGGCAGGATTAAACGAATGTGGTTTCTGCTCGTCATATGAGTGTAAAGGTGAGTTCTATTAGGTGACCACCTGAATTAAAACATTTGAAGTGAGATGGTGTTGAAAGAGAAAAAACAAAATTGCTTTAGTGTGCCAGATGGCTACTTTGAACAGTTGGTGCCAGAGATAATGCAGCACATTCCTCAGCAGCCGGTCAAGCGAAGAATAAGGTTTGCGCTTCCCGTTCGTGTTGCGGTGGCAGCCTGTCTTGTAGGCGTTGTTATGGGGCTTTCTTCCTATGTTTACTTTCATAACAAGCAGATTGATTTGTCGAAACAAGTGCAGGCTTCTGGCATGAATATGGAAAATAACGCACAGTATTCTTACCAAGATGCTGTGATGGATTATGCCATGATGGACAACACGGATATCTACGCATGCATCACATCAACAGACTATTGACTTTTGAGGAAGTGAGATGTTGAGAAACGATGAGAAATAAGACACAGGAACAACAAAACAAGGAAAGAATAAGAAAAAGATGATGATGGGAAAGAGCATACTAAGAACTCTCGTTTTATGTCTGGCACTGATGGTGGCAGGAGGAGCCTATGCACATCCACAGCAAGATAAGAAAGAGCCGCGTGAAAGGAATAAGCCCATGTCGCCTCAAGATTATCAAAAAGCATTGATTGACTATATGGTCAAGGAGGCTGAACTGAATACACATGAGCAGGCTGTGTTTGTGCCTTTATACAAGGAGCTGGAAGCCAGAAAACGCAGGGTATTTGAAAAAAGAAAGAAGCTGGGTAACAAGAAACCACAGTCAGAGACAGAATGTAGAGAGGTGATACAGCAACAAGACAAGTATGACCTTGAGATCAAGAAAATAGAACAGCAGTATCACAACAAATTTCTTGAAAAAATATCTGCCAGCAAGGTGTATGATATTCTCAAGGCTGAGAATCGCTTTCATCGCAAGATGCTGAAGCACTGGAGCAATACGCCGCGCAAGCATCGCGAATAGCACATACAGCGCATTTGGGATTGCGTGAGGTGCAGGTGTATCGGCCATGCAGGAGCAGCCAGTGGTGAGCGATTTGCATTTCGTTTTGGGGTATGTGGCTGACTAACTTTTGCTCCACTTTGAAAGGTGTATTGTCTTTCTTGCCTACCAGTCCCAAACGATGACTTACTCTATAGACATGGGTATCTACGGCCATGGCCGACTTACCGAATGCCACAGCCATGATTACATTGGCGGTTTTTCTTCCCACGCCTGGCAGCAACAGCAGTTGCTCCATGGTGTCGGGCACCTCTCCTTGGAAAGTGTTGGTGAGTATTTTTGCCATCTCCACCAGATGCTGTGCTTTTGAGTTGGGATAGGAAATGCTCTTGATGTAGTTGAGTACTTCTGTAGGTGTGGCCTCTGCCAACAGTTGTGGAGTGGGGTAGCGCTCAAAAAGAGCTGGTGTGACCATATTGACACGCTTGTCTGTACACTGGGCACTTAACATTACAGCCACAAGCAGCTGGTATGGATTGCTGAAAACCAGTTCAGAATCAGCTGAGGGCATGTTCTTTCTGAAATAGTCAAGGATGAAGGTGTATCTTTCTTTCTGTTTCATTCTTCTATGTGGGCAAGAGAGTGTGTAATGGCACTGGTGAGGTTTGTAAAGGATTCTACAGGAGCAAAAAAGAAGTATTTCATAGTTTTGCCAAACTGCTGATACATGGCATGGGTGTCGCTTGCCTTGACAAACACGTGATTGCTCTGGGTAAAGAACCAGTCATTGGGTCGTTTGATGAATATATCATGCAGGTCTTCTTCAATCATGCGTTTGTGCTGAATGGATTTTTTCTTCATAAAAACCACACTGTCTGAATCCACAGAGAACAGCAAAACGATAAGTTCGCCTAAGTATTGTGCCATGCCAGCAAGTCGTGTCTCCTTGAGGTAGTTATCAAGTTGGTCTGCATCTATTTTTTTTTCTTGAGACAAACAAAGAACCAATTGGATGAGCAGATGCAGATTGACACCCGTATTGAGCAGGCATTTGCTATTATGCACAATCAGTTTGAAGAGGTTTACCGTATCATTGTTCTGCTGTGCCTGATTAACAATGCCTTCGTAACGCTTATTCAAGAAAGGGGTTGACATCTTGTATATCCTTTCTGAGTAATCAATAACTTGAGTATCATCATTCAAATGGCTTTGATTCAATTCGTTATCAGCGATTACAGAGAGTGATGTAAAAGCATTTGAATGTTGTTGTAGAAAAAAATCCTCTCTCATTAGTTGATAGCCCTTTAACATCCAGGAACTGATGCCATGACATTGCGCCACATGGCAAAGCCTGTGCCATTTCCACTCGGACATGGGTTGGATAACAGAGCGGTGTCCTAAGACACCGCTCCTTAATAATGAGAAAAAATTATCTTCTAAAACAGATGTCATCTTACAGTTTGATGGCTATGCTTTACAATGTTACACCATTTTTGAAGATGGAGATTTCACGATAACCGTTGATTTCGTTTCGTGCTTTGTCTCCGTTGGCCACAGCAATAATCTTGTGGATGAATGCTCTGAGCAATTCTGACATGGGGGTTCCCTCTACCAGCTTGCCTGCATTGAAATCTACCCAGTTGGGTTTTCTTGATGCGAGGGTTGAATTGGTGGCAATCTTCATTGTGGGAACGAAGGTGCCAAAGGGGGTGCCTCTACCTGTGGTGAACAGCACAATCTGGCAACCAGCAGATGCCAATGCTGTAGATGCTACGAGGTCGTTTCCTGGAGCCGATAGCAGGTTGAGACCTTCATCCTTCAGTCTGTCACCATATTTCAGCACACCGCTGACAGGTGCTCTACCACATTTTTGGGTGCATCCCAAAGCCTTGTCTTCCAAAGTGGATATACCTCCTGCCTTGTTGCCTGGAGATGGATTCTCGCCAACAGGTTCTCCGTGACTCAAGAAGTAGTTTTTGAAGTCGTTGACCATGGTAACAGTCTTTTCAAACAAGTCCTTGTTTTGGCAACGGTTCATCAAGATGGTTTCTGCTCCAAACATTTCTGGAACCTCTGTGAGAACGGATGTGCCACCCTGTGCCACCAACCAATCAGAAAACTCTCCAACTAATGGGTTTGCTGTGATGCCGCTGAAACCATCGCTTCCACCACATTTCAATCCAATGCGAAGTTCGCTCACTGACACTGGTTCGCGCTTGTCGGTCTTGGCTTTGACATAAAGGTCGCGAAGGATGCTCATGCCCTCTTCCAGCTCATCGCCTTCCACCTTCTGTACCACCATAAACTTGATTCTGTCATGGTCATAATCGCCAAGGAATTCTTCAAACACATCTGGTTGGTTGTTTTCGCAGCCCAAGCCTACCACCAACACGGCACCAGCATTGGGATGTAATGTTAGATCGCGTAACACCTTCTTGGTGTTTTCGTGGTCGTCGCTCAACTGTGAGCATCCGTAATTGTGGTGCCATGCGTAGATGGCATCAATGCCCTCTTCATGGGTCTCTGCTTTCAGTAACTGTACCAACTTTTCAGCAATGCCATTTACGCAACCCACGGTGGGAATAACCCATATCTCGTTTCTGGTACCTACTTCGCCGTTCTTTCTCACATATCCATTGAATGTCATGTGCTCATCTTCAATGGCAAGCTTCTCATCTACAGGAGTGTAGGTGTATTCCAGAGTACCGGAAAGGTTGGTCTTCAGGTTGTTTTCATTGACCCAATCACCCACACACAAATCTTGTGTAAGATGGCCAATGGGATATCCGTATTTGATTACGTTTTCGCCCACTTTGGTTGGTTTGACCAATATCTTATGACCAGCGGGGGTGTCTTGGTTGATGGTTATTGACTGACCATTAACTTTGATTATCTCACCTTTTTTCAAGGCTTGCAAACATACAACTACGGAGTCTGCCGGGTTGATTTTTAAAAATGATTGCTCCATCTTTTGATTATTTAGTAATTAGTGATTTAAGCTAAAGTTGGGTGCGACGGTAGAACTCAATATTCTCCTTGGTGAGCAGCTCTATCGGCATATAGTTTACTGGCACTACCTTCTTTTTGAGTACAATGGCCTCGAACAGGGTTTCCATGCAGCAGTAGCCTTGCATGTAAGCATGCTGTGCGATGAGAAATGATATGGATCCCTGTTTGAGGCATATGGCATTCTTCTTTACCATGTCATAGCCCATGATTTGCACATTTCTCCGATTGCTTCTCAACAGATATTCGCCCACCAAATGCGCCTTGGAGCACAGTGTGATGCAGTGGTGCACGTGGGGATGTGTTTCAAAGAAATCGTTGAGCAAGGTGTCGTATTTCTTACGAGATTCCTCCAACGGCAAGTTCAATTCTGTGATTTTAACATTGGGGAAGTGATCCCTCATGTAGTGCTTGAAACCCGTTTCACGGTTTTCCTGCTGCTTGCTTGCCACATTTCCATTGTGCATCTGTTTCATCAGCATGATCTCCGTTTCTTTGTAGGCCACCATCATCAACATCCTGCCTGCGAAATATCCGCTACAGAAAGAATCTTGACCGAAAAACGACAGCGGTTTGAGGTCGGGCATGTAAGAATCGAGCAGAATGAAGGGAATACCCATTTCGTGCAACTTGTCTGTGAAGTTTCTTGTCAGTTCCAAAGTAGAGGGGACAATGATTACGCCATCAGGATGTTCGTTCAAGCAGGTGTTGGTTACATCAATGAACGTATTGGTTTCAAACCTCCGATAGTACATCATCTTCAGACTTACATGGAAGTCGCGCCTCTTGTCTCTGGCGCTCATTGCGCCTTCTTCAATCTCTTCCCAATAGGCCTCTGAAATGTGTTTGGGAATGATGCAGTAGAAATTGTAAGTTTTGTTGTATGCCAATGCACTTGCATATACATTGGGGCGATAATCCATTTCCTTGATGGCTTTTTCTACCTTTGTCCTTGCCTCTTCAGACACGTTGGGACGATTATGCAGAACCCTATCCACGGTGCCTACAGAAACTCCCGCAAGTTTTGCTACATCCTTTATTCTTATTTTATCCGCAGTCATGTTCATTTGTTGATAAGCGAATGTGGGCATTATCTCAATGGCAAAAGTACCAATAAAATTTGTAAACAGTGTAGGGCAATCCCATTATTTTTCTGAAAATAGTTTTTTTTGTCACATTTCTTTTCTGCATTTAAGAAAAAAGAACTATTTTTGTCCTCGCAAAACAAATCAAAATCAGACTTATTTTTTACAATACACATATTTAACTTATGGCAAAAGTAGTAACATTAGGAGAGATTATGCTTCGTCTGTCGTCTCCTGGACAGAAGAGATTTGTGCAAAGTGATTGTTTCGATGTAGTTTACGGTGGCGGAGAAGCCAACGTGGCTGTTAGTTGTGCCAACTATGGTCATGAGGCTTATTTCGTTTCAAAGCTGCCTAAGCACGAAATAGGTCAGTGCGCTGTTAATTCCTTGAGAAAGTTTGGCGTTCACACTGAGTTTATCGCACGTGGTGGTGACAGAGTGGGTATCTATTTTTTGGAGACTGGTGCTTCTATGCGCCCCTCTAAGGTGATTTATGACCGCGCTGGAAGTTCTATTGCAGAGGCTGTCCCTGCTGATTTTGATTTTGATGCTATCATGGAGGGTGCTGACTGGTTCCACTGGAGTGGTATTACACCTGCTATTAGTGACAAGGCTGCTGAGCTGACCAAGTTGGCATGTGAGGCTGCAAAGCGCCATGGTGTGACCGTGTCTGTAGATTTGAACTTCCGTAAGAAGTTGTGGACCTCAGAGAAAGCACAGAGCATTATGAAGCCTTTGATGAAATATGTTGACGTATGTATTGGAAATGAGGAAGATGCACAGTTGTGTTTGGGCTTCAAACCCGAGGCTGATGTAGAAGGCGGAAAGACCGATGCCGAAGGCTACTATGGCATCTTCAAGGGCATGATGGAAACCTTTGGATTCAAGTATGTTGTATCTACCCTCAGAGAGTCTCTCTCTGCTACCCACAATGGCTGGAAGGCCTTGATATACGATGGCAAGGAGTTCTATCAGAGCAAGCACTATGACA
Organism: uncultured Prevotella sp.; assembly: GCA_945827565.1. Classification (GTDB taxonomy): domain Bacteria; phylum Bacteroidota; class Bacteroidia; order Bacteroidales; family Bacteroidaceae; genus Prevotella. The sequence continues at coordinate 4,238 of CALZNR010000007.1, read as the reverse complement.
TTATGCCTATTATTGACCGTGTAGGTGGTGGCGACTCGTTCTCTGGCGGTTTGATTCATGGACTGCTTACCTATCCTGACAATCAGGGCAAGGCATTGGAATTTGCCGTTGCTGCATCTGCTTTGAAGCACACCATTCCTGGCGACTTCAATATGGTTAGCAAGGAAGAGGTAGAGGCTCTGGCTGGTGGCGATGCATCTGGTCGAGTACAGAGATAATCAAGTGAAGTTTTTTAAAAACATATCAATATGGCAAAATTTGATAAGATTGCAGTTCTCGCTAAGATAGGCTCTACTGGTATGGTGCCTGTGTTCTATCATAAGGATGCAGAGATTGCAAAGAAAGTAGTGAAGGCATGTTACGATGGTGGCGTTCGCGCATTTGAGTTTACCAATCGTGGCGATTTTGCTCACGAAGTGTTTGCTGAGGTAGTGAAGTTTGCTGCCAAGGAATGTCCTGAACTGGCCATGGGAGTTGGTTCAGTAGTGGATCCTGCAACTGCTGCACTCTACATACAGTTGGGTGCTTGCTTCGTAGTAGGTCCGTTGTTTAATCCTGAAATATCTAAGATTTGTAACCGTAGATTGGTGGCATATACCCCTGGTTGTGGAAGCGTGAGCGAAGTCGGTGCTGCTCAAGAATCTGGTTGCGATTTGTGCAAGATATTCCCTGGAGATGTGTTAGGTCCCAACCTTGTCAAAGGTTTGATGGCTCCCATGCCTTGGAGCAAGTTGATGGTGACAGGTGGTGTTTCACCCGATGAAGCCAACATTACTTCTTGGATTAAGGCTGGTGTGTATTGTGTTGGAATGGGTTCCAAACTGTTCCCGAAGGATGTTATTGCCGCAGAAAACTGGCAGGCAATATCTGACAAATGTGCTGAAGCATTAGGTTACATTGCCAAGGCAAGAGCATAATAATATATTGACAAAAGGCCGCAATCTGATCATCTCTCTTTGCGGTCTTTTGTTTTTTTCAGCCTGTTCATCTTCTACTACAACACCCGTTGACAGGCTGAACGATGTTTCCTATTCCTATCATTATCGCAATCTGGATTCTGCCATGTGCTATGCTAAGTTGGCATTGGATTGGTGTGTGAAGCATGATGTGGATAGTGGGGAGGCCATCAACAACATGGCTTTTGTAAACATCATCCGCATGGAATATCCTCATGCAGAGTTGTTGCTGCAAAGTGCAGAACAATCTGGAAACCAATTGGAAAGATATGTTGCATACATACAACATATGCGATTATGCCAACGACGTTCAGACAATACTGCGTTCTATCTCTATTTGGAGAAAGCAAAGGAATGTAGGAAAAGGATAAGTAAGGACAGTGCCAACTACTCTGAGAGGCAGCAGAAACGCCTGCTGTATGCCCATACAGAGTTTGCCATTGTGAACTCTACCTATTATTATTATGTAGGGCTGCTCAATACTGCCCGCATGCAAGTGGCACCTCTGTATCGCATAGATATCCTTTCAGCAGATACGTCACAGTATCTCGGCTTTCTGTATCACGTAGGTTCTGGAGGAATGATAGAAGGAAGTGCATCTGTGGTATATAGGGAAGAGAGTGAATATTTACAGCGCTGTATGGATGTGGCAAGGAATGCTGGATTTATTTTCTTTCATGCTAACAGTCTAGAATCTATCGCTGAGCACTTGATAGATACAGATATGAAGGAGGCAGACTCGTGCGCCCACGAGGCCTTGAGGCTGTTTACAATATACGGTGATGTGTATCAGATTGCCGGTGCTTATCGCACATGTGCATCCGTTAGGTTTAACCAAGGACTATATACAGATGCAGTGGCATATCTCAACAAGGCGTGTGCCAATCCACTGGTACATAGAGCACCAGATTTGATGGCAAGTATCTATGAGCAATTTTCGATGGCATATTCTGCCTTGAACATGAAACCGCAGAGTGATTATTACCGAAACAAATATTTGGATTTGCAACAGAATACACGACAAGACAGATATTATGAGTCGCGCATCGAATTACTTCATCAACTCAGTGTCAGTCAGCGACTGTATATCATTTCTACGTTGTTCATCTTTATACTTTTAGTTGCCTTTGTTGTCAGGGCACGTTGGCTTTCCAAAACAAAATACAACATCTCACTGCAACAAAGCAGAAACCAACAATTATCTGACAAACGTGAGGAGGAACATCTGGCAGTGCTTCAAGAAAAGAAAGAGTTGAGTGAAGAACTGGAAGAAAAGATACAGATGGATAAATGCGACATAGAGAGTGGACTGAAAAAGAATGTGGATTTTAAGGCAAAATTTGCTTTGATCAATGCAACGATGTCGCTTATTGAGCGGTTGAACTATACTGTTGAAAAATCGGGAGGTTTTTTAACAAGCGATGACAAGATACATAAGATAAAGCAATATCTATATGAATTGGTGGTACAAATAAAGCTCAACAGCAATGTACTGACCAAATGGATAACCATGGGGCAGGGGAGTTTAGATATTCATGTGGAGAGTTTCATGCTGCAAGATTTGTTTGATATCGTTAAAAGAAACGAGATGAGTTTTTCCATGCAGGGCAAACAACTTGTTGTGGAGAATACCGATGCACTGGTAAAGGCGGATAAGACGCTTACACTCTTTATGTTGAACACTCTGACAGACAATGCCCGCAAATTTACTTCAGAGGGAGGTGTTGTAAAGATTTCAGCTGTAACACAACCAGATTATGTTGAAGTATCGGTGGAAGATACAGGTTGTGGTATGTCGGAAGACAAGATATCTGAGATATTCGAACAGAAATTGTATCATGGAAAAGGGTTTGGACTTATCAATTGCAGAGCAATCATTGACAAATATCGTAAGACAAGCAAGCTCTTTAATGTATGTGTGCTGAATGTCCAAAGCGTGGTGGATAAAGGAAGTCGTTTTTATTTCAGATTGCCCAAAGGGGCATCTTATATCATATTGTTTCTCCTTGGTTTCTTTGGCTTATGTCGTGAAGCAAATGCTTCGCCAACAGTTGACAAAGACAGCCAATGCTATGAGCAAGCGCTTCGCTATGCCGACAGTGCATATCAATGCAATCTGAGCGGTCGTTATGAACAGACATTGGCTTATGGTGACTCTTGCTTGCATTATGTGAACAACGGGGATGCAGTCTATCACTCCATTTGCCTGGATGTACGCAACGAGATGGCTGTTGCAGCCTTAGCTCTGCATCGTTGGGATGTATATCATTATCAGAATACACTCTATACGCGCTTGTTCAAGGAATTATCTTCTGACAGTTCATTAAAGGATTACTACAGTCAAACCAAGATGCACAAGAATAGGCACATCATTGCCCAGGTGATATTGGTGTTGCTCATCATCTTGTTCATTCCCCTCTATTACCTTCTGTATTACCGCCAAAAACGACTGTACGAACTTCGAGTGACACAGCCATTTGCCAAGCATTTGGAACAGCAGGAGCAAAGACATGATTTGGAAATCCATCAGCAAACAGAAATCACCGAACAACTGTTGCAGCAAGAAGATTTACTATCGTTCGAAGCATCGCGTTATCGGATTGCCAACTCTATTTTGGAAAACTGCTTGTCAACCATCAAACACGAAACATCTTATTTTCCCGACCGCATCCTTGCTCTGTTGAAGGAGAGCGACACATCAGATGCTATTAAGCCCTTGACAAACTATTATCATGCGCTTTATTCTATGCTCACACGTCAAGCAGCGTTGCGTACTACATCAATCAGTCTGTCTGTGGAGCCATGTTGTCCCAAGGATGTGGAACCTTTGTTCTTGAAGATGAAGGAGAGGGGAGGGGAAAATGTGTTATTGTTGGGAAACGAGGTACTTTTAACAACCTTGTTTGAATCACTACGTCCTGCAGAGATAAGTGTTGTGGAGGATTCTTTCTTGCCTCAAGAAGCAAAAACAAGTAAAAAATGTACTATAACATTTAAGGCAGTGTTTCCCAGTATTATCAATATAGGCGTTATTGATGAATCATGTATGACGCAATCGGAGAAATTTATGGAATATACTCGTTTTATGACTTGTTCTCAGATTGTTAGACTGCATGCCGAAACCACAGGTCAACGAAATTGTGGCATAAAAAATGATGAGCAGAACAGCCACACTGTCCTGCTCATCACGCTTCCTGCTATTTATTTAGGCAAATAGGGGATAGTTTTTCATTATTCCTGTCTCTTATACACATCTGACGCTGCCGACGATATGCAGTGTGT
>CALZNR010000006.1 GCA_945827565.1 uncultured Prevotella sp. | reverse complement strand
CGAATAGCAAATGAGCACTCTGGTGTGGGGCGCATATCATCAAACAAATAAGCCGTGATGCCATTGGCAGAGAAGATATTTGCCTCGGTCTCGGCATACAGACGACTGTTGTTTCTGCTGTCATGGCACACCACCACTGCTATTTCCTCTTTGTCAGCAAAACATTTCTTGAGGTAATTAGCAAATCCCTGGGTTGCCATTCCCACTGTATATACATTCATGCGGTTGCTACCAGCTCCCATGATACCTCTTAGGCCACCGGTACCAAACTCCAAGTCCTTATAGAAGCACTCTATCAGTTCGGTTTTATCTTCACTATCCAGCATCTGCTGTACTGATTTTCTTGTTTGTTCGTCAAAAGCTGGTGATAGCCATTGCTGAGCCTTTTCAACACACTGAGCAATCAATAGTTCGTTATTCTCCATAATTGTATTGTTTAAGTTGTTATGTTATTCGGTTACTGAGCCACACAAAGATATAAAAAAAAACACATACTCATGTTTTCTTGAGATTATTTTTTTAAAATATTGTCGATTTCCTCAAATTGTTTTCCTCTGTTCAGATGGAAATAGATGGTGTATAATGCTGGTCCCCACTTTTGTTTCTGATGTGATGCCAACATCCTGTATGTTTCAAAATAAGGACACGCCTTTGTATATATTTCTGTCAACTTCTGTTGTTTTTGTTTTCCTTTCAGTTTCGGCTCATACTGGGCGGCTATGTTCATCCATGAGATTCCGATGTTATAGTAAGGTTCAGCAATGGTGTCAGAGATGTTGATTATTTTTTCACTGTAGTCAATACACTCTTTGTAATTGCCCATGTTGAGCAGCAATGTTGATTTGGCATATAGGTACAGCACACTCGTACTGTCCATCGCCAATGCGCGGTCGGCAACTTGTAATGCTCCATTCATCTGGTTGCGACTTATATAATAGTCAATCAGTCTGGGATAGAAATAAGGTGAATGATGATACTCTTCAAAGCCCATATTAAGGAACTTCAGATAGTTGTCACTATCACCAAGTGCCTGATACGCTTCAGCCAAATACTGCAATGTATAGACCTTTTTCTCTTTTTCCTCAAGTGCCAGTGTTGCTCTGAGAGGCACCTGTTCCATGTCGTTTTGCTTGTACGCGCAATAGGTTGCCCAATAAGCTGCCTTGATTGTCATTCTGTCTTTTTCCGCATAACCGGCATCAGCAAAAAGAGGCAGCTTGTTGAATCTCAAATAAAGGTCAAAAAAAGAATAAGCCCGCTGATAATCCTTATTCTTGATAAAATATGCGCCTCCATAATAGAGGTTTGATTTGTACTGAGCCAGCTCGTTGGCGTGTTTTCTCCTGTACTTTGCCTTCACAGTTCCATTCTTGTCAGGTTTGGCATCAACGGTATCAAGCATACATGCCACCTCAAACATCTCCTTTACCACTGAAAAGATGGATGCTGTGTCGTATTTCTGTTTCAAGTACAGCGACTCGTTACCCATTTCGTATTGTTTCTTCAGCACCTGATACAGTGTATAACACACCTTTACAGAGTCTTTTTCAGAAAGTTCTCCTGTATGCAGCAACTTCCATAAAGTCTGCTTTGCCTTGTCTAAATCCTTTCCGGATTTAATACACGACCGTGCCTGAGAAAGTTCCTTATTTTGGGCTTTCAGGCACGGCGTGTTAAATAAGAGAATAAACAATAGAAGTAATACTCTCACTTTTCTTTTATTGGAATTGATTAGATTGCTGAACTATTACTGGTTCAACAGTTTTTCCATTTCAGTATAGTTTGCTTGGTCTTTCAAAGAATAATACACACGATAGAGCGCATAAGCCCAGTTCACCTTCTCACGGTTGGGATCCAGTTCCTTGGCTTTCAGCAATTCTTTCTTGGCTTCCTCCAGAACAGCATTTACTTTCTTTACATTTTCTGCGGTAAGGCCACCTGTCTTCTTGTCTGCCAGTTTTTCATTTAATGCCACTGCCTTTGAATTCAACGTAGTGCCGAGATTAAACTGAACCTCAACAAAGGTGGGATCAATCTCCAATGCCTTACGATAAGACGCTATTGCCTCGTCGTACTTCTCGCTGTTCATTTCAGCTTCTCCCTTGATTGCCCACACCAACTTGTTGCCTGGGTTCACCACAATCTCCTCCTCTATCCACTGCATCTTCTGTTCTGGATGGGTATTGTAATAGCCGAGCAGCATATTAAAATACCTTGCAGCCGTTGGATCAGCCTTGTGCAATGCCATGATATCGCTGATAAAGGCAGCACTGTCAGCAGCTGTTTTGCAGTTATCTTTTTTGGCAAACAGCAACACCTCGTCAGCATCAGCACTGTTTTCTCCATTAGGTTCAAGTACCTTACACTTCTCGGCATATTTAATGGCCTCGGGATATTTCTTTGACTGATATGCCAGGAAAGCTGCCATATATGCAGTTCTTGCAGCATAATTATCGGCTTTCATCAGTTCGTAGTCAGCCAACAAACCGCAATCATGTGAATCCACATACAACTGATATGCCACGAGTGCATTTTCATAATCACGCTTCATGCGATAGAACTCACCACCCTGCAGCACAGCGATGCGCAAGTTATAAGCTGTTTGCTGGTTTTTACTGCGAAACTTCATCTTCACCTTTCCCTTCTCATTGGGCTGACTGTCAAATTCATCACACTTCATCATTGCAGTCAGTGCATCCTCTGCTGCCTTATACATAGCAACAGTATCAAAGGGATTGGCCGTTTTATTCTGGAAATTACCACGCTGTATGGCGCTTTCCTTGTCATATACTTCCAGATGTTTCTTAGCCTCTTCGTTCCAGGTTTTTGCCTGTTCCTCTGCAGTCTGTGCCAAAGAACTTGTTGCAACGAATGCTGTTATCAGCATTGCAGACATTTTTTTTGTTACCATAGTTATTACATTTTTAAGTTACTCTTCTATTGGTTTTTCATTGCTCTCTTCTTGCTGATTGTCAGTGTTCACAACTTGGCTGTCCACAGCATCAACATTTACTTCCATCTGATTTTCAGCATTTTCTTCTTCCAATGCTTCTTCATCTGTGGCTGCCATCACTTTACATACGCTGGCAATAGAATCGTTCTTCTTGGTAAGATTGATAAGTCTTACGCCCTGTGTGGCACGTCCCATCACTCTCACTTCCGAAACCTTCATTCTGATAAGAATACCGCTCTTGTTGATAATCATCAGGTCGTTCTCGTCGGTCACAGCCTTGATGGCCACCAGCTTTCCGGTCTTTTCGGTCACGTTGATTGTCTTCACGCCCTTACCTCCTCGTGAGGTTTTACGATAGTCTTCCACAACGCTTCGCTTGCCATAACCATTCTCGCTCACCACCATGATTGTTTCCGATTCTGTGTCGTTCACACATACCATGCCCACGACTTCATCGTTCTCGTCATCCAGTCTCATGCCACGCACACCAGTGCTCACACGACCCATACTTCTCACTTCCTGCTCATTGAATCTGATGGCTCTACCATTTCTGTTGGCAAGCAATATCTCGTTGTTGCCGTTGGTAAGTCTCACGCCTATCACCTGATCACCTTCAAGGATGTTGATGGCATTCACACCGTTTGCTCTCGGTCTGCCATAGGCGGCAAGGCATGTCTTCTTGATAAGACCTTTCTTGGTGGCAAACATCACATAGTGCGACTTCATAAACTCCGGATCATTGAAGTCCTTGATTCTCAACACTGCATTGATGGCATCGTCTGGCTCAATGCTCAGGATATTCTGTATAGCTCTACCCTTTGCGTTCTTGTTGCCTTCAGGTATTTCATAGCATTTGAGCCAATAGCACCTACCCTTTTGGGTAAAGAATAGCAGCGTGTTGTGCATGGTGGCAGGATAGATATACTCTGCAAAGTCCTCGTCTCGTGTACTTGCGCCTTTGCTTCCCACTCCTCCCCTGCTCTGCTCTCTAAATTCAGAGAGGGCGGTGCGCTTCACATATCCTAAATGGCTGATGGTAATCACTACAGGATCATCAGCATAGAAATCTTCTGCATTGAACTCCTCACTGGAATACTTTATCTCAGTCCTACGCTCATCGCCATATTTCTCTTTTACCTCTTGCAGTTCGTCTTTCATCACCTGCTTGCACAGCTCCGGATTTTCAAGAATACTCTTCAAGTACTCTATTTCCTTCATCAGCTTGTCATACTCTTCGTGCAGCTGATCCATCTGCAGACCTGTGAGTTGTCCTAATCTCATATCCACGATGGCCTTTGCTTGCAGTTCGTCAAATTCAAACCTGTTCATCAAGGCAGTGATGGCCTCCTGAGGAGTGCGAGATGCTCTGATAAGATGCACCACCTCATCAATATTGTCACAAGCCACTATCAAGGCTTCAAGTATATGCGCCTTGTCTTGCGCCTTCTTCAAGTCAAACTTGGTTCTGCGAATGGTAACCTCATGCCTATGCTCCACAAAATACTTCACACATTCTTTCAGTGTAAGCAAGCGCGGCCTACCGTGTACAAGAGCGATACAGTTTACTGAGAATGAGCTTTGTAGGGCTGTCATCTTGAACAACTTGTTCAATATCACATTGGCATTGGCATCACGTCTCACATCCACCACAATGCGCATACCCTGCCTTCCTGATTCGTCATTCACATTGGTTATACCCTCTACTTTCTTTTCAGTGGCCAAGTCGGCTATATTTTTCACCAATTCGGCTTTATTCACGCCATAGGGAATCTCTGTAACCACTATCTTGTCGTGTGTATCTCCAGCCTCTATCTCGGCTTTTGCACGCATCACGATGCGTCCTTTACCCGTTTCATAGGCATCTTTCACGCCCTGAATACCGAAGATGTACGCACCTGTAGGGAAGTCTGGAGCCTTGATATATTGCATCAATTCATCAATGGTTATTTCAGGATTGTCAATATAGGCACAGCAGCCGTCTATCACCTCACCCAAGTTGTGTGTAGGAATATTGGTTGCCATACCCACCGCAATACCGTTGCCTCCATTTACCAACAGGTTAGGAATTTTTGTAGGCATCACAGTAGGCTCCCACAAAGAATCATCGAAGTTCTTTGTCATATCCACTGTATCCTTGGCCAGATCGTCCATCACGTGCTCACCCATCTTTGCCAGGCGGCACTCAGTGTAACGCATGGCAGCTGGTGAATCGCCATCCACCGAACCAAAGTTACCCTGACCATCCACAAGGGTATATCTCATCGCCCATTCCTGTGCCATTCTAACCAATGCTCCATAAACAGAGCTATCGCCATGAGGGTGATATTTACCTAAAACCTCGCCCACCACGCGTGCACATTTCTTATATGGATTGGTGCTGGTATTTCCGATGCCGAGCATTCCATACAATATTCTTCTGTGTACGGGTTTGAAGCCATCGCGCACATCGGGCAATGCTCGTGCAACAATAACAGACATAGAATAGTCGATGTACGACTTCTTCATTTCCTCCTCAATGTTGATTTTGATTACTTTGTCTTGGTCAAATGTTTGGTCCATTGGATTTATCTATTTTTGTGTAATTCGCTTGTAAATGCCCTTTATTTTCGTTTTGAGACATTTTCACGCTTCTGCAAAGGTACGCAAAAATATTGATTCATTGAAAAATATCGCTGTAAAAAACAATAAAATTTGGTCTAAAGGATTATTATGATTACATTTGCATTGCCAAACTCTTACAACAAGCAACAAGAGACCTTCCACGCATTAACAAACACCTGTACGCACCGGCCACATGCTTAAAACGCTACGATACTTTACCATCCTCTTCATTTGGTTTATCATCAGCATTTACCTGTTTGTTCTGTGCATCATCCAGATACCGTCGGTTCAATATTTCATGGGCAGACAGGCATCTGGAATTTTGGAGAGCATCTTTGAGACAGAAGTATCTGTAAATCGTGTCAACATTGGTTTCTTCAACCGTATTGTACTCGATGACGTGAGCATGTGCGACCAAACACACCAGCCACTGCTCACCACCCGACGTATGGCCATCAGGGTAGATGTGCCACAATACCTCACCACCGGCAGGTTAGAGATCAACTCTGCCCAACTGATTGGATGCGACATACAGTTGAGAAAGAAAGATTCCCTGACAGCCTTGAACTGCCAGTTTATCATCGATAAATTATCTTCTTCGTCGGATGAAGACTCCTCGCCCATCAACATGTCTGTGGGATCGCTTATTGTGCGCGACTGCAACCTGTCGTACCACCGCTCTGACTTGCCTAACACTGCGACCGAGTTCAACAAAAACCATATCAGTCTCCAGCACATCAGTGCACATCTTATCTTAGGTAACCTATCCCCAGACTCTGTAGCGCTCAGAGTCAAACGACTAACTTTCAGAGAGCAGCAGTCTGGCTTCCAAGTAAGCAAGTTATCATTCAATCTGAATGCCAACAGGAACGCCTGCACCGTCAAAGACTTTGTGTTGGCGATGCCTCATTCCCAACTGTCTATTCCTTATTACACTATCCAATACACGCTGGATCCACAATCCACTCTACTGTCGGGCGAAGGCATCTTTGATAAAGATTTCAAACACAAAGGAAGCATTGTCACTGCCCCCATCTCTACCGAAGATGTCAGAAGGATTCTTCCTTCAAGCATCCGTTTTCCAAAGGAAGATGTTAACCTTTCTTGCAAAATTTCAGGAGAATATAAAAAATTAAAAATCAGCAATTTACTGATATCCAATAAAGAAAAGGATTTAACTGTTAACGCGGAGATGGAGGCTGACTTTTCTTCCAGTCGTCCTCTTTGGTCATGCCAACTCCATCAACTTTCGTTCACGCCCTCTGCCATACAGCATTTACTGTCGGGCATTCAGGACAAGCCCCAGAAGCTATCACCCGAAATCCTTGGTTTAAACAATATAACATGTAAGGGGGCTGTATGTGCCACCCCTACTCACCTGCTGCAAGCAGACCTGTCAGCCTCCACCCGTTTGGGAGAATTGAAGACATCCGTCTCTTACGCCACCGACCACCAGCTCAGTGGAAGCGTCAAGACGGGCATATTGGAATTGGGCCATCTTCATTCCAAGGCGTTGCAGCACATCGGTAGTCTTGGTTGCGAGGCAGAGATAAAGGGTGTATGGGTTCCAAGTCAGCCACTGCTTCATCAGCAACTTCAACTTCAGGCAAGCATCCCTGTTTTTCAGTACAAGAACTACACATACCGCAACATCGATGTCCACGGCGAACTAATGAACAGAGTGCTGAGCACTCAGGTAAAGCTGGATGATCCCAATGCTGTCATCTCCATGGCCAGCAAATTGTCATTCCTGGCAAACAGCAATGCTTTCACTTTGCAGGGTAGCGTAGATGCACTGAACCTTCATCGGCTCAACCTGAGTTCAAAATGGCAAGATGCCACTTTTTCTGCCGATGTTGATATAGATATCCAGGGCAACGACATTGACAATGTCACAGGATTTGCCGAGGTAAGCAGATTCAAGATGCAAACGGCCGACACGCTCTACAGTATCCGCCAACTGAGGTGCACCGCACAACATTCCCCACAGGCAGACCATATCGCCATCAATGGCGACTTCATTGATGCCTCTCTCAAGGGGAAATACAAACTGACCACCATACCCGGCCAACTGTGGACACTCGTCAAAGAGAAGATTTTTGAGCACCAAACTGATGCAGACCACCAGCCAACATCGTCAGGCACGCAAAACACTTTTGCACTGGATGTTACCATGACAGATGCGCTGTGGGCAAAGCACCTGCTCCAGCAGCCCATTGCACTGCAGCAGCCCGTCCGCCTGCATTGCGATGTTAACGACGCATTGGGTCTCATCTCACTCAATGCAGACCTGCCAGCCTTCCAGTGGAACGGCAAGGACTATAGGGAAACCTCGGTTGTTCTGTTCAACAGACAAGACAAACTTTTTTATGACGCCAACGTCAAGCGAATGGAAGACAACGATGTCAGCACCCATTTTAACAGCAACGGTGCATTGGCAGACGGTATATTGACCAACTCCTTTACGTGGAATATCAGCGACAGTTACAACAACCGAGGGGTGATAAACTTCACCCTGCAAGGACTAAATAACGTCCTGTCTTCAAATGAAGAATCATGGGGAGCACTGATACATATATCACCCTCCACCATACACATCAACAATGCACCGTGGCAGGTCAATTCCTCCTCCATCTACTACACCAAGAATCATCTGTCTTTCCGAAACTTCTCCGTTCACAACCAAGACCAATTTGTGCATATTGAGGGCACTGCTACCGAACATCCCACAGACACCATCAAGGTGGGCTTCAGCGGTGTTGATGTGGGATACGTGTTAGACCTTGTCAACTTCCATGCTGTGGAGTTTGACGGAAAGGCACAAGGTGTGGCTTACCTTTCACAGCCTTTCAACCAACTGGATGCCAAAGCCACCGTAAAGGTAGATAGCTTCCTCTTTGAAAATGGACGTATGGGCACCCTCAATGCGCAGGTACATTGGGATAACACGCAGAAGCGCATCGTCATTGATGCACTTGCCAACGACGGCAAGGATGCACTGACCGACATTCAGGGCTACGTGGCACCCGGCTCTCCCGGAGAAATCAACTTGGGCATCAATGCGCGGGGCACTCACATCGACTTCCTACATTCTTTCACCTCCAGCTTCCTTGAATCGATTGAAGGTCATTCTCATGGAAAACTGAATGTAGTGGGCCCACTCAATGCCATCAACTTGGTGGGCAAGATAGCGGTTAACGGCAGTGCCACAGTGTCGGCCTTAGGATGCAGATACCACCTGCTTGGCGACACCCTGTTACTCAAGCCCGACACCATCGTGCTGGACAACATACGCATCCGCGATGATTTCGGAGAGCAGGGAACCATCAACGGACATTTGTCGCATACCAACCTCACCCGCCTGCGCTACGACATGACAGTGAATGCCAACAACCTGATGGCATACAACTTCAACACCTTTGGCGACAACACCTTCTATGGCAACGTGTATGTGGATGGCTCTGCCCGCATCAGGGGCTACAGCGGTTTCCTACAAATAGACGTAGATGCCACACCCAGAGAGAAGACCTTCTTCGTATATAATCCGGGATCACCCGAAACGGCGTCGTCACAAGACTTCATTACATGGGGGGCAAAGACTGAGACAGCCACATATACCGGCCATTCTGCCAACAATCTGTACAGCAACATGCCAGATGACACCATCCACGGAGCACACATAGGCAATGTGGCAAATACGCTGCACGACAAGTCGGATGTATTTATCAACTTCACCATCCGCAGCAACAAGCTTGCAGAACTGCGCTTGCTGATGGATGCCCACACAGGCGACTGCATCAGTCTGTGGGGCGATGGCATCATTCGCGCATCCTATCACAACAAGGGTCCCTTCAACATGTATGGCACCTATGTGGTGAACAGGGGCACCTACAATATCACCATCCAAGACATACTGAAAAAGAACTTTGCCTTTAGCCAAGGTGGCACCATCAGTTTTGGAGGCGACCCCTACGCCGCCCAACTGCGCCTACAGGCGTTGCACACAGTCAATGCAGTATCACTTACCGACTTGAACCTGGGCAACAGCTTCTCTAACGGAACCACCACCAAGGTACATTGCTTGATGAATATCACCGGACAAGCCCGCGCCCCAAAGGTAGATTTTGACATAGACCTCCCCACTGTAAGCACCGATGAAAAGCAGATGATTAAGAGCATCCTCAACAGTGAGGAAGAGTTGAACCGGCAGGTGGTATATCTGCTGGGCATCGGCCGCTTTTATCCGCCCACAAACAATAACGCAACGCTTGCCAATGATGGCAGACAAAGCCAAACCACACTTGCCATGCAGAGCCTGCTGTCGGGCACCATCTCCACTCAGATCAACAACATGCTCAACTCTGTCATCAAGAGCAACAACTGGAACATCGAAGCAAACATTTCTACTGGTGACGAAGGTTGGAACAATGCGGAATATGAAGGACTGCTCAGCGGAAGACTGCTCAATAACCGCCTGCTTATCAACGGACAGTTTGGCTATCGAGACAACGCACGCACCGCCACCTCCGAATTTATCGGCGACTTTGATGTAAGATACCTGCTTACACCATCGGGCAATACCGCCATCAAGGTGTATAATCAGACAAACGACAGGTATTTCACACGCTCCAGTCTGAACACACAAGGCATTGGATTGATTCTTAAAAAGGATTTCAGCAGTCTGAAGGAACTGTTCAGTTTCAAGAAGACGGGTAATCAAAATGCCAGATAAGCCTCTTCTGTATATCACCCTGGCTTACCCGCAGGCAACCCATCACACCTCGTACAGTTCGTCAAATATTCCCCTCAGACTTACAGGATTACTTATCAGCTCTCTTACCCTCGTCAGGTTTTTCTCGTTTTCAGACCCCTGAATCCATAACCTCATATAGCCATGACGCGAGTATTTCTCCTCTAAATGCTCACAGAAACGTGCCCAGTGCTGTTCCTTGTCCAATTCCGGATAGTGTTCCTTGCCAAACTGGATACAACGCAGAAACACATTGCGGGGTGTAAGGTCTCTGTCAGCTTCTGCCACTATTTTCCCATAAATACTCCTTGGGGCATGAGATGCCGATGCACGATGGTCTTCCACGGCCTCTTTCATGATTTTAAGTTGCTCCTTGGAAAACCATTTCTTCAAACGCGCATCCTGTTGCAGTATTCTTCCTCCCGTAACATGGTGTATTGCCCGTGGGCCAGAAAGGCCCAAATCATGGTATGCCGCCACCACATACACCATATTGATATCTGCCCCCGTGGTTCTCACCATCTGCAACGCACGCTTTATCACCCCCGTTACATGGGCAATGTTATGGGCAGCATCAAAGGCGGCATATCTTGGAAGAATGTTTTTCTCTACAAACTCCACCAAATCCAAATCGGGTGATTGAAGCATCATTGGCAACTGTATTTTTTGCAAATTTACGCATTATTGCTTACTTTTGCAATAAAAAGAGAAAAAAACGAGCATTGCCATGACATCCATCCCCCCCCATATTCCCACTAATTCCCTCAAGGCCTGGTGCATCGCTGCACGCCCCAAAACACTCTCTGGCGCAGCTGTTCCCGTAATGATTGGTCTTGCCCACGCCTATGCAGACACTATCGGCACCTCCAACTTCCAAGTGTTGCCGGCACTTCTTTGTCTGCTTTTTGCATTTGTGATGCAGATAAATGCCAACTTTATCAATGATTTCTTTGACTTCAAGAATGGCATTGACAACACCAGTCAGCGATTGGGTCCACGCCGTGCCTGTGCCCAGCACTGGATCACCCTTCATGCCATGAAGCACGCCATTGCCGCCGCCACCTGTCTGGCATGTATATTGGGATTGCCGCTCATCTTTTACGGTGGTATGTTCATGCTGTTGATTGGTGCGCTGTGTGTTGTATTCTGTTTTTTATACACCACTCACCTGTCGGGCAAGGGCTTGGGAGATTTATTAGTACTGGTATTCTTCGGCATTGTGCCCGTGTGTGCCACCTATTACATACAATGTCACGAAATCACATGGCAGGTGTTTCTCTCTTCCATTGCCTGTGGCATGGTAATCGACACTCTTTTGGTGGTCAATAACTATCGCGACCGCTTCACCGACCTTCAGCACCAAAAGATTACGCTTGTCATACGCATTGGCGAAAAACCTGCCCGCCTGCTTTACTTGTTCTTAGGCATTGCCGCATGTACACTGGGCATTATCCATTGCTTCTGCGGGCAGTGCCTGGCATTCACACTCCCCCTGCTCTATCTGTTGCTCCACCTGTTTTCTTACCTGCACATCCTCCGCATCAACAGGGGCAAACCTCTCAATAAGTGTTTGGGACAAACCGCCCGCAACATGTTTATCTATGGTTTGCTGGTGTCTATAGGGCTGTTGCTGTAAATAGCCACGGCAGCAGGTTTAGAAGATTTTTCTTGTGAGCCTCACGTTCAGCACAGGAAACAAGGGAAACGCCTTGATAAACTTTACGTAATCGCCCACCTTTCCACGCACATTGTTCAAATCAGACAAGTTGGTGCCATCGTGGGTAATGATTTTTGGAGTACCTCCCCAAAACATCAGTCCACAATCGAAGTACAGGCTGTAAGTGTCGTCTTTTTTCGACAGTGCGCCGCCATATCCAAAACCGATATAGGGGCGGAACTTATTGGTCTTTACTTCCACCTTCACCATATTGTTTTCGTCTGGCTCCAGGCGGTAGGGCGTTCCATTTTCGTGGTCTGCGATATGCACACCCATGCGTCCGAAGTACATCATGTTGTTGTAGAGCGTCACATCCGCATAGTAATCCACACCACCCAATGTCATATAGGGTACTGGCACCGCAAAGGGGTCGTTCATGGCTTCCACCTGCGACTCATACGAGCGGCGCACCCGTTCGTACATGCTGTTGTACATTGACATTGCCACCAACGAAGTCATGTCTTCTTCTGCATTCCAGGCTTTTGCCACTGTGGCCCCTCCATAATAAAAGCCCACGGTGAGATGCCACTTCTTGTTTTTGAAGGGAAAGATATCCGCCATCAGCTTGAAATTATCAAAGCTGGGTTCGCCAATCATGTCTATCTGACTATCCACCTCTGTGCCCATAAAGCTCTTGAGCATTCCCGACAGCTTTTCAAACTTGGTTTGCTGAGCTTCTGCCGACTCCTGCTGGTCACCCAGCTGCACGCCAAAGTGCATGGTATGATTGAAACGTGGCATATAGTTAAAGCCGGTACGCAGCTGTGCCCACTTGGTCACAGGCATAGCCACCTCCAGTCCCACACCCGTTGTTCCTGTAGTTACAGATACCGACAGATGGTTGAACAGCAGTTTGTCCTCCTGGGGCTGTTGCATCACATGCTTATCCACCACAGAACTACTCACCGCAGCAGAATCAGCATCGCTTATATTCTCTGCATGCGTGTTTACCACAGTGCAAAGTGCTGCGAGCAAGAAAATCCTTGATTTCACCATAAACCTTATTTGATAATCTTTTTGCCACCAACAATGTATATTCCCCTTGTCAGTGTATTGGAGTTGAAGTTATTTTTATCTATGCCTACACCCTGTATCGTGTAGATGCCATTCTCTCTTGTTTCGTCGCTAACAACGCTTTGGATGCCAGATGCCACAAACGCCTCGTATTCCTTCTCGCCCATCACCACAAGCTCGTCGGCACAGGTGGCATTCACCTGCAAGTAATGAGTGTTTGCTGCAACAGCCGTCAGTCCTTCCTGTTTCACAAACCCGAGTTTTCCATCGGCACACACGCCAAGCACTCGCATGGTCTGCGGATTATACACCACCTGATTGGTGTGATAGGCTGTTTCAGTATAATTGAAATAAACGCCGGTAAGCAAGTTGTCTGCTGGAGCCACCAATGCACTTTCCACCACATCCACCTTGTTGCCAGATGTCTCAGCAGAGGGGCACTCTATAATCAGCGGAGTGGCAGCAGGCACCGTCTCTCCTGTCAGTTCCTTGGTCACGGCAATACGGTTTGCGTAATCAACCTTCGACACGTAATACTGCTTCATGCCTTCCGTTGCCTTAAAAGGAAACGAAGCATAGAAGGCGGCATAATGCTTTCCACCTGCAGTCACAGTGGGTTTGATTCCGAAATAGTTTTCGGTGTCTTTGCTGATGGGGGTTACCACCCAGTTTTGTGCTCTTTTCTCGTTGGTGTTGAGATGAGCCACATCCCAGTCTCCTATCTCATCGCTCAGATAAACCGTAACGCCCGATTCTGTTTGATAAGCCTTGTAGATGCTGGGGTATCCATTCAGTTGGTCCAGTCTCAGATAGCATCCCACCAAAGCAGACGCATCACAGCCCTGTGCCTTCACATTGTATTCATTACCCGAAACCTTTTCTATGTAAATCACCGATGCAGGGTTTGATTCTATCTTATCCCACGACCTAACGCTATTCAGTGCAAGCAGATCTACTGTTGTTGTGACTTTATCTACTCCTTTACTCTTATTGTCCACAACAATAATATATCTATCCGTCATAAAGTTCTTGACACGATAATACCCGTTGGCGCTAATCTGAGCCATTGTCGGCAACATCACAAAGTAGGTCAATAAAGAAAAAATGTATCTTTTCATGCTTTGGAGAATATGTCTGTGTGATTCTGTCCCCTTAAAAAACGACAAAATCGACCTTCATTATTATCATCCAGCGATGTGAAGCAATAATGAAAGTCGATTCCTTTGTCGAAGTTATATTTTAACCTTGTATATCTTATTCTGGAAGATTACTCAGCTATACAGATAGTAACACGGTTCTTGTTGTTTTCAGCATAGGGCTGCACACGTGAACCCTTTGACTCGCTGGTGATGCGGCTGCTTGAGATACCCTTCTTCACCAGAGCATCTACAACCACCTTGGCACGTCTGGCAGCGATTCTGTCGTTGATAGCATTGTTACCGGTACCCTTGTCAGCATAGCCAGTTACAGTAACTCTTGAGTTGGGATATTTGTTCATGAAAGCCACAATCTCGTCAATCTTCTTGGCTTCGCTTGCGCTGATCTGATTGCTGCTGATGATGAAGAAGATGTCCTGGCGCAATTTCTCCTGTGCCACTTCCTGCTTAACCACAGACTGCTCCACCTTCTCTACCACAGGTACGGGCTTCTCTACAATGCGCTCAATCACGCGCTCCACAGGAGCAACGGGCTTGATTTCGCGAGTGGTGTAACCCTTACCCTTGCCAAGTCTCACCTTCACACCAACCAGTGTGGTAAACTGCCAGTCGGCATTGCCAGCGCGCTTAGAGTTGAAGTGATCGTTCAGTGTGGTGGCATGAGTCTCGATACCCAGCTTCACACGGTCGCTCAGACGGAAGTCCACGTTGGCACCAAATCTTGCGGCAAAGCGTACTTTTGTACCGTCCCACAGATAAGCCAAGTCGTTCTTGATGGGAAGTTCGTTAGCTTCGTCGTTCTTAAATGCGATGTTGGCACCAACACCTGCAAACACGCCTGCGGTGATCAAGCGATTGGGATTGTAGTCACAGAACAGGTTCTGTCTCTTATACACATCTCCGAGCCCACGAGACAGGCAGAAATC
>CALZNR010000005.1 GCA_945827565.1 uncultured Prevotella sp. | reverse complement strand
GTGTATCAACGGTGTGCCCATCTACAATGTGAGCCATCTTCTGGGTTTCTTCTCTATATTCAACGCCCCACATTTCACCCATATACACATTGACAAAAGTAGCACGCAAGAAGTGGCACTGAACAGATTGGGCGGAATGTTCAACGCATGGACTCCCACGGCACAGCCCGACAGCACCAACGGCGAACTGGCAATAGGACTGATGTCATCACAAGCCACCCTACACGCCCCTCTCAACGGCAACACCGCACTGCATCTCTCAGCAAGAGCATCATACCTGAACCTTCTCTACAGCAACTGGTTGAAAATAGATGACGGGACCATGAGATACTCTTTCTTCGATGTGAACCTGTCGCTTTCACACCGTATCAACCCCACTCACACCCTGCTGTTCGACCTATACGCCGGGGGCGACAATGCGAGCATGACGGTAGAGGATTACGCCACAGACTCCAAAGACAAGTGGGGCAACGCCATGGGTGCCCTGCACTGGATATACAATAGCAACACCACAGAATTGCGTACCAGCCTTTATGCCACCACTTATAGCAACAAACTCAGCATACAGTTGGGCGACACAGACTACCAACTGCCATCAAGCATCACCGACGTGGCGCTGCGGATGCAACTAAAACACCAATGGATAGAAACGGGCATCCACAGCATCTTCCACCGTATTGTGCCACAGTATTCACAAACAAAAGGTGGCTCACTGGCACACAGAAACAACAAAACAGTAGAAAACGCCTACGAACACTCTGTCTATGCCAACGCTACCCTGCACCTGTCCCCCCATCTTTTCGTCAAAGCAGGTGCCACTGCCACACTATACACCACGGGGCATACACGCTATTGCCACATAGACCCACAGGCAAGCGTCACCTTAGACCGTCGCCACCTGCTCTGCACGATAGCAGCCTACAGCAAGCATCAGTATGTGATGCAGACAGGTTTTTCCGATGCAGGATTGCCCACAGATTTTTGGGCCGCCTCCAACTCGCTGCTTCCGCCGCAATATGTGCAGGGGGTCAACGCAAGTGCCACCCTGTATCTGTGGCAGCGCCGATATAGCATCACCGCAGAAGCCTTCTACAAACGCATCTCCAACCAGCAGGAATACCAAGGCAGCATCCTCGACTGCTTCAATGCTAACTACTCTCTTTACAACCACTTGGAAAGGGGCTACGGAAACAACTACGGAATGAGCGTGATGATAAACAAGTGCAGCGGAGCACTGACGGGCTGGATAGACATCGCCTATACCCAGGCAAAAAGAAGATTCAGCAACGGAACAACACACCAAAAATATCCCGCCTCACACGAACGCCCACTGGAAGTCAATGTAGTGGCCACCTGCAAGCTGTCTCATCACTGGAGCATCGGGGGCTGCTACGTTTTTGCATCGGGCACTCCCTTCACGGCACCAATGGCTCTGAGCCTCATCAACGGCAACCTCATCTCACAATATGGAGAATACAATGCCAACAGGCTGAAACCATACCAAAGGATGGATGCGTCGGTAAACTACAAATGGCACATCAGGCATCTCAAGGAGTGTGGCATCAACCTCTCTTTCTACAACCTTTTGGGACAACAGAACGACCTGTTCTACTACAACTCCGTGAACAAGAAAGATCACTTCTACCAGTACAAACCCGCACGCTTCATCGTGAGAGTTCTTCCATCACTGAGTTTCTTCTGCAAATTCTGAATATCTGTCAGCAATAAAAACACCATCTATGTCGATTCACATAACACCTCGTCAAATCCGCCTCTTCATCACACTGCTGATAACGGCAAGTCTGCTATGTAGCTGCAAGGGCGACTATATGGAAACAGCACCATCGCAACTGGTGGTGGAGGGATGGATTGAACACGATGGATTTCCCGTAGTCATGGTTACACAGAGCGTACCCCTAAGCACAGAACCTGCGCTATTAGACCATCTGGAGAACTACATCGTGAAATGGGCCAAGGTGCAGGTATCCGATGGAGAGAACACCGTGGTACTCACGGGAAAATATGACAACAGGTATTTCCCACCCTACATCTACACCACAGGCAATCTGAGGGGCATGCAAGGAAAAGACTATACGCTGACCGTGGAATACGGCGAGCATACCGCCACAGCCACCACCCACATCCCTGCACCGCCATATGTGGAGCGCATTTGGCAGGAACCTTGTCCTAACAACGACACGTTGGTAACATACAAAGTAAAGCTTCACGACAATCCCAACGAGAAAAACTACTACCAGCTATTCTGTAGCAGCAGAGATGCCCAGCTGTTGCAACTCTCTGCTACATATATGGGGTGCATCAGCGACGACTTGATTGACCGCAGTGCCGACTTCACAGTATATCGCCCCAGCACTGCCATGGGAGAAGAAGACCACTCCATTTATTTCAGCAGTAACGACAAAGTAATGATCAAGGTGGCACAGATAGATGAGGCATCCCACAATTTCTGGAGCGACTACAGTCAGAACATGCTACTTTCCGGCAATCTTCTCATGTCGTCCTATCAAAATCTCCGTTCCAATATCCACGGTGGCTACGGTATATGGTGTGGCATGGGTTGCGTAGAGGCATCCTTCAACACCACACAAGGTAGCCAAGCCAGCAGTCCACGCTCCGTCCTCCCATAAGCCCTGCAATATTGGGGGCCATCAGAGGATTGTTCTTGATAGATTCCATAAGTACTACTTGTTGATACATTCGATAATCTTTTTGAAATCAAGATAATGCAATTTTGATGACCAGCCTATCATCTCTTCAACCTCCCCTTTGAATGGTCTGAAGAGGGCCACAGGACACAAAGGCTACAGAGCGAGGAAGTCGCCATCCTAAGCGGAACGTTAGATTACTATGAGCAAACAATCTTTCCCATCAAGCATGAACGTTTAATTATTGTTAATTATAGAAAGAAAATAGGACAAAATAAAGGTTGGAATTTTGAACTTTTATGGTTTTTCAATAATTTTACGCACCAAAACTTGTAGAAATGGTAGAGTGCATTATAATCATATTGTCGTTGGCTTGCGTGGCTTTGGCAGCAAAGTTGCGCATGGTGATGCTGGAAAAAGCACAGCTGAAAAAGCAGAACTGGATGAAAGAGGCGTTTCTGAAAACCCTAAGTCACGAACTGCGCACGCCACTGCACTCTGTTTGCGGACTGGCAGAGATTATCGCCAAAGACGACCTTTACCTGTCGAAAAGCGAGAAGAGGGCCATTGCCAACCAGATATTATATAATGTGGAACTCATCAGCACACAACTTGACGAGGTGTTACTATTTGCTGGCAATGGAAACGGACATAAGTTGCAAGAGGAAACACTGAGTCCCAACCAACTCTGCCTGAAATGTGTGGAGGCAAACAGAATCAAGGAGCAACTGAATCCCAATATCAAGCTGACATTCAGAAGAGAACTGAGCGATGAGACCTTTATCCGTACCGACAGGCATCTGCTGGAATATATCATCAACCAGATGGTGGTCAACGCCTTCAAATATACCAAAGAAGGTACGGTGACCATCGGCTGTTGCTCACAAGAAAACCCGCAGCGCATCATCTTCTATGTAGAAGATACTGGTTGCGGAGTGCCAAAGGGCAGAGAAGAAGCAATGTTCAACTGGTTTGATGAGCCCAATGAAAACTATCAAGACACAGAACTGGAGATGAGCATTGTGCAGAAGATAGCCATGAAACTGGGAGGTTATCTGAGCATCAACCCCACTTACACCAACGGCACGAGGATAGAAATGACAATGGTAATCAGTTGACCCTGTCACTACTCTCTCTCCAAGCGCCCACGCCACAGATACTTGCGTGTTTCGTGCACCAATATACCATTAAGAAACAGCAATGAAAGCAAATTGGGAATTGCCATCAGCGCATTCATGCAGTCGGCTATGTTCCACACCACGCCCAACTGTATCACGCTACCCACAAAAACAGCTATGATATACGCCACACGATAGGCCAGCACCCAACGCCGACCACTGAGGTACTCCACGGCACGCTCTCCGTAATAGCACCAACCAAGAATGGTGCTGAAGGCAAAGGTGAGCAAGCCAAAGGTGAGGATGGATGTGCCCACCAACGGAATCTTTCCAAAGGCATCGCGCGTAAGGGTGGCACCATTGCTGTAGTCTATATCGGGATATGCCAAGATGCTGCTCACCACCACCACACCAGTAAGGGCGCAGATAACCACCGTGTCCCAAAAGGTGCCGGAAGAAGACACCAGTGCCTGGCGCACAGGATTGCGTGTGCGTGCCGCTGCTGCCACGATGGGCGCCGAACCCAAGCCACTCTCGTTGCTGAACAGTCCTCGTGCAATGCCGTAACGGGCTGCCATGATGATACTGCCACCCACAAAACCGCCGCCTGCCGCCTGTGGATGGAAAGCCGACTCCACAATAAGTCTAAGGGCAGGTAGCACGTAGTGGCTATTGAGGCAGAGGATTACCACACAACCCACGATATAGCATAGCGCCATGAAGGGCACCAGCATACCGCACACACGGGCTATGCTCTTGACACCACCCAGCAGCACAGCAGCTACCAGCACACACACCACACCACCAGTAATAGCAGGGGGCAGACTGTAAGACTCATAAACCAGCGTGGCAATGGCATTTGCCTGTACCGTGTTGCCAATGCCAAAAGAGGCGATGGCTGTGAACAAGGCAAAGAGCACCGCCATGGTGCGCCAACCCAAACCTCGCTCCAAAGCATACATAGGACCGCCCAACATACGTCCCCTCGATGTGGTGACACGATACTTGATGGCAAGCAGTCCCTCTGCATACTTGGTGGAGATGCCAAAAACACCCGTGAGCCAGCACCACAGCACGGCTCCAGGACCACCCAAGGCAATGGCGGTAGATACACCGATGATATTGCCTGTGCCGATAGTGGCAGCAAGCGCTGTGGCAAGCGAAGCAAACTGCGACACATCACCCTCTCCGTCGGGGTCTTTCTTTACCGACAGCTTGATGGCAGTGAATATCCATCGCTGCGGGAACCGCAAACGGATGGTTAGAAAAATATGGGTTCCAAGAAGCAGGATAATCATGGGCCATCCCCACAACCATCCACTCAGCACGGCGAATATCTCACTCAATGTATCCATACCAGATAGTAAGAAAACAATTCAATTCGCTTGCAAAATTAGCAAATTTCAATAAGAATCGTGAATAAAAGCAGCGAAAAACAAACAATTGCTAAATCTTACATTTTCTCAAACTTACATTAAACCAATCCTTTTACCCAGCGTCATATTAGCAGAACAACGAAAAAAGACAACAAGAAAGAATCAATAAAATCAACAAAATCCATTTAAAATGAAAAAGCTGATATTTGTATTTGCGGCCATGATGGCAATGAGCACCACTGCCATGGCACAGAATGAAGAAGTGAAGAACAACCCAACTGAGCAGGGACAGAGCAAAAAGGGCCCCAAGAGACTCAAGAAATTCAACGCCAAGGAGTTTGCCAAGATACAGACAGAGCGCATGGTGAAGACCTACAATATGGAGCCACGCCAAGCCGACAGTCTGCTCAAGGTGAACGAGGAATATGCTGACGTGCTGCGAACACAGGCATTTGCCACAGCCAACGGCAGGCGCCCCGCCATGCGACCGGGCAGCAGGCGTGGCAATGACCAGTCTCCTGAAATGAGAGACAGACGAGGAGGAAGACCCGACGGACGCAACATGAAAGAAGGTCCACGCATGAGACGTGCCGAAGGCAATGACAGCATCATGCCGAGACACCAACTCACTGAGGAGCAAAAGAAGATGCGCGAAGAGCGACTCAAGAAGATGAAGGAGCGCACCGAAGCCTACAACAACGCTGTGAAGAACATTATGACCAAAGAGCAATTCGAGGAGTATTCAAAGGGAAAAGAATAACTCCCTGCATCACTCCCTGTAAGCCATCAGGTGCTACTCTTCTTCTGTAGCCACCTCCATGCTGATACCTCCCTGTCGGTTTACATAAACCACGATGGGGAGGTATTCATCTGTTTGGGGCAGACTGACACTGGCTGCAAAGCGCAGACGCTGATCATCCACTCTGTCGAACACCAGTCCCTCCAGGATGCCATTTGACTGAAAATTGTTATCGATCAGCGAACTGAAGTGCTCCTTCACAAACTCTTTCTTGAAGAACACAGTTCCATCTGCACGGGTCACCGTGAGCAGGATGCGATTGTCAACAAACGACTCGCCCTCTTCATTGGTCACCACCTGACTACTGTCGCAGGCAGTGCGATGGATGTCACACACATAGTCGGCACCCTGCCACTTCACCTGTGTGTTCTGACGGTAGTCTTGCATCACCACAGGTCCTTTGGGCTGTGGTTTCTCCACCTTTTGCGTGATGATGATGTCGCTGTTTTTCTTTTCCTTGCACTGTAATAGAAGCATGGCTGTTGCCATCACAAGCACAGTGGTTATCTTGTTACGGTTGATCATACGATGTTCAGGGTTTTAAGATTGTTTGGATTGTTTGAAAAAATTTCTTTGCCTCCATCATATCGGGAAGCACCAGGGAGGCACCTTCGCCTGCCAGCACCTCATTGGCAAGGGGACCGGTGTTGACAGCCAGTGTAAAAACCTGGGCAGCCACGGCAGCACGCACTCCCAAGGGAGCATTCTCTACCACCACAGCCTGCCACGGTTGCACTCCTGCCCTTTCCAATCCCTTGAGATAAGGCTCGGGATGCGGCTTGCCTCGCTGCACGTCGAAAGCAGAGATGATGTTCTGACGCTGTATATAGGGAGCAAAATCAGAAGTAAGATGATCCAGCAGGGATTGTTGTCCGCTTCCAGTAACCACCATGATGGTCATCCCCATCTGCGCTATCTGCTGCAACACCTGCTTCACCCCCTTCATCACCTCTGCCTGAGGGCAAGAGGCATAGACAGCAGATTTGCGCGCATACATTTGTGCCGACTCCTCGTCGCTGATGATGCGCCCCCACTGCTTCTCGCATAGCAGTTTGATGGTTTCCACCCCACGCATACCCTCATAGAGATAGGCATCCTCTGGTGGCATCACCAGCCCGTATTCTTCCATAGAGGTGTGCCAACTGTACGCATGATTGGGCATAGAGTTATAGAGCACACCATCCATATCAAAGAGCACGGCTTTGGGGCAAAACTCCCCAAAGCCGTGCTGTTGCAAATATTGATGTATTGCCTGTTGATACATTTAATCCTGCTTAAATCTTCAGGTGGGTTCTGTGAACTACCACCTCAAATAGATAACGTTATACTGTAGATTACGTTCCGTCTTTTTTTTATTGAACCTACCTTTAATCCTCTTGAGCCAATCGTTCTTGGATAGCCTTGCTCTCTGCCTCATATCCGGGTTTGTTGAGCAGTGCAAACATATTCTTCTTGTAAGCCTCCACGCCAGGCTGGTTGAATGGATTGACACCAAGCACATTGCCACTGATGCCGCAGGCTATCTCAAAGAAATAGATGAGTTGTCCGATGTAATACTCGTTGAGCTGTGGCATGGAGATGTGAATATTGGGCACGCCGCCATCCACATGAGCCAACTGGGTACCCAATTCTGCCATCTTGTTCACTTCATCCACACGCTTGCCAGCGAGGAAGTTCAGACCGTCAAGATTCTCCTCGTCGCTGGGGAAGAGCAGACTGTTCTCGGGCTGTGCCACGCTGATAACGGTCTCATAGATGGTGCGCTCGCCATCCTGAATCCACTGACCCATGGAATGGAGGTCGGTGGTAAAGTCACACGAAGCGGGGAAGATACCCTTGTGGTCCTTTCCCTCGCTCTCTCCGTAGAGCTGTTTCCACCACTCGCTCATAAAGTGCAGTTTGGGCTGATAGTTCACCATGATTTCTATCTTCTTGCCAGCCTCAGCATACAGTGCATTTCTTACTGCGGCATACTGTGCAGCAGGATTCTGCTCGTAGGGAACATCCAGAGCGCAAGCCTTTTCCATATCGGCAGCACCAGCCACCAATTGGGTAATGTCAAAGCCTGCACATGCAATGGGCAGCAAACCTACTGGTGTGAGTACAGAGAAGCGTCCGCCCACATTGTCGGGAATGATGAACGAAGTATATCCCTCCTTGTCGGCACAGGTACGAGCAGCACCCTTCTTAGCATCGGTGATAGCCACGATAACCTTGCGTGCCTCTTCCTTGCCACGCTGGTCTTCACACTGCTTTTTGAGCAGGCGGAATGTGAGGGCGGTTTCCGTGGTTGTTCCTGACTTGGAGATATTGATAACGCCAAACTTCTTGTCTTTGAGATAGGTTGTGAGTTCAAAGAGATAGTCCTCACCGATATTGTTGCCAGCAAAGAGGATGGTAGGATTCTTCTTGTCGCCAACGAGCCATGCAAACGAATTGCTCAGGGCTTCTATCACGGCACGGGCACCCAAATAGCTGCCACCGATACCTGCCACCACCACTACTTCGCAATTCTCACGGAGCACTTGTGCACATGCCTGCAGCTCTGCCAGGAAAGCGGGAGTGATAGAAGAGGGAAGGTGCAACCATCCCAAGAAATCATTACCTGGACAAGTGCCGTTCTCCAAAGCCTCCTGAGCCTTTCTTACCTGTGGCTCCATAGCCTTCACTGCGCCCGGTTTCAAGAAGCGGGCTGCCTTTGCAATGTTTAATTGAATGTTCTTCATAATAAGTTATCGTTTTACTCCTCCTTTTCTCCTCAAAGATACAGGAGGAAAATGAATAATCTGTTGACGCTTGCCGCCTATCTGAACGAATCGGTGAGCAATTTTATTTCCACCTGCGGTGAGATACGCTCATACAGGATGTTGTACACAGCATCAAGGATGGGCATATTGACATGGCAGTGGCGATTGATTTCTTTCATGCACTTGGTACCGAAATAGCCCTCGGCAATCATCTCCATCTCAATCTGTGCGCTCTTCACGCTATAGCCCTTGCCTATCATGGTGCCAAACACACGGTTGCGTGAGAAATTGGAATAGCCTGTAACTAACAGGTCGCCCAGATAGGCAGAATCATCCACATCACGCTCTGAGGGGAGTACCGAACGCAGGAAGCGAGACATCTCTTGAATGGCATTAGACATGAGCACCGCCTGAAAATTGTCGCCAAACTTCAATCCACTGCATATACCTGCAGCAATGGCATACACGTTCTTCAGCACCGAAGAATATTCAATACCCGCCACATCGGTACTTGTCTTTGTCTTGATGTAATCGCTACGTAGCACCTCGGCAAAGGCTTCTGCCTTATCTACATCGGCACAAGCCACCGTGAGATAGCTGAGACGTTCAAGCGCCACCTCCTCGGCATGTGACGGACCTGCCAGACACGCCAGATTTTCGTAAGGCACATCATACACCTGATGGAAATACTCCGAGCACACCACATTCTCATCGGGCACAATGCCCTTGATGGCGGTGAGGATAAACTTGTCACGGATGCGTGTGCGCAACCTGCGCAAATGGTTCTTCAGATAAGGTGAGGGGGTAACAAACACCAATGTATCGTAGAGTTGTGCCACTTCGTTGAGGTCACTGGAGAAATAGATCTCATCGGTATTGAAACGCACACTCATCAAGTAGGCAGGATTGTGCCCCAGGCGTTTAAACTCCTTGATGCGATCATCGCGGCGCATGTACCAACCTATGTGATGGGTGTGCCCCACCACTATCTTGGCAATGGCTGTAGCCCAGCTACCGCCGCCTATGATTGCTATCTTGCCACAATCGTACATAGCATTTGCAACTTACTGCTCGTTTGCCTGATTGATATAGTTCTCAAACTCTTCCACCTTGGGGTTGTCGAGTCCTAATTTAAATTTCTTGTTGATGCCACAGACATCCATCTGCAGCTTCTGTGCCTTCACCTCCTTGAGGTCGCTCACCAGATAGTAGCCTGCCTTGTTGAATAGAGGAATCCATTCGGGTGCCACACCTATTGCCTCCCACTCTGCCTGTGTGCTGCGGGGAGCTTTTTTCTCTGGTTTCATCTGTGGGAAGAAAAGCACCTCCTGAATATAGGTCTTGCCTGTCATCAACATCACCAAGCGGTCAACACCAATGCCTATGCCACTGGTGGGCGGCATACCATATTGCAAGGCACGCAGGAAGTCTTGATCGATAATCATCGCCTCGTCATCCCCCTTGTCTGCCAGTCGCATCTGCTCCTTGAAGCGTTCCTCTTGGTCGATGGGATCATTCAACTCAGAATAGGCATTTGCCAACTCTTTACCGTTGACCATCAGTTCAAAGCGTTCGGTAAGTCCTGGTTTGGAGCGGTGCATCTTGGTGAGCGGACTCATCTCCACGGGATAGTCGGTAATAAAGGTAGGCTGGATAAAGGTACCTTCACAAAACTCTCCAAACAGCTCGTCAATGAGTTTGCCCTTGCCCATGGTCTCATCCACCTCCATGCCCTTCTCTTTGCAGAAGGCACGTATCTCTTCCTCGGTCTTTCCAGTGCAGTCAAAGCCTGTTTTCTCCTTGATAGCGTCAAGGATAGGCAGGCGGCGATAGGGAGCCTTGAAACTAATCATCTTGCCATCTATCTCACGCTCTGTGCTGCCATTCACAGCAAGGCACACTGTCTCGAGCAGTTTTTCGGTGAACGACATCATCCAGTTGTAGTCCTTGTACTGCACATAAAGCTCCATACAGGTAAACTCTGGATTGTGGTTGCGGTCCATGCCCTCGTTGCGGAAGTTCTTGCCTATCTCATATACACCCTCAAAGCCACCCACAATCAGTCGTTTGAGATAAAGCTCAGTGGCAATGCGCATATACATATCCACGTTGAGCGCATTGAAATGGGTGATGAACGGGCGGGCACTGGCTCCTCCTGCAATGGCCTGCAAGGTAGGAGTTTCCACCTCGGTATAGCCAGCCTCGTCAAGCACCTTGCGGATAGTACGTATCACCGTGGCACGCTGCAGGAAGGTATCCTTCACTCCCTCGTTGACCACCAAATCCACATAGCGCTGGCGATAACGCAGCTCAGGGTCTTCAAACTTATCGTATGCCACTCCATCCTTATACTTCACGATGGGCAGTGGCTTCAAACTCTTGGAAAGCAGGGTAAGTTCCTGGGCATGAACACTGATTTCGCCTGTCTGAGTACGGAACACATAGCCCTTCACGCCAATAAAGTCACCGATATCGAGCAAGCGTTTGAACACCTTATTATACATATCCTTGTCCTCACCCGGGCAGAGGTCATCGCGGGAGATATACACCTGAATGCGCCCCTTGGAGTCTTGCAACTCAGCAAAACTTGCCTTGCCCATCACTCGTCTGCCCATCAGTCGGCCTGCTATGCACACCTGTCGGGGCTCTGCCTCATCGCTGAAGGATTCCTTTATCTCTGTGCTGAAGGCGTTGGTAGGATACTCTGCTGCCGGATAGGGATTGATGCCCATTTGGCGCAACTCTTGCAGGCTCTCTCTTCTGCCTATTTCCTGTTCACTCAGTTCTAATACGTTCATGTTTTTTTGTTATCAGCACACCACGCAGATGTGCCATGTTAAATACACTTGTGGGTGCAAATTTAATAAATTATTCTTTCATTGAGTATCCTTTGTCTTTTTTTTACAGGAAATTTCCGCAAATATATTCAAAATGGCAGATAGAGCAGAAAAAAACTCACCAACCCTTTGCAGGTTTCAAAAAAAATGGTGTATCTTTGCCATGACGACTATTCTTAACGAATAGACCAACCCTATTGAGACAATACGACCAATAAAGATTTCCAATACTAAGCACTATGGACATAACACCTATCAAGACGAAAGTAGTGGGCGTTGACATCAGCATCAATGCCACGACATACGCCATCGTGGACTTGCGTGGTAATATCATCGCAAAGGACCAGTTTGTGACCAGCGACTACGACAACGTGAACAACTACGTGAACGTACTGACAGAGAAAATCATCTTCCTGGCAGAAGAGAACGGCGGACTGGAGCATATACGCTCGGTGGGTGTGAGCAGCCCCAGCGGAAACTATGTCACTGGATGTATAGAGAATTCGCCCAACATGCCCTGGAAGGGAGTGATACCCTTGGGAGCCATGCTACGCGACCGACTGGGACTGGCTGTGGCAGTAGGCAACGACAGCCATGCCATTGCACTGGGAGAGCAGATGTTTGGTTCTGCCCACGGTATGCGCGACTTTGCCATTGTAACCATCGGTCATGGCTTGGGCAATTTTATGTGTTCCTCCAAACACATGCACCTTGGAGCTCACGGTTTTGCTGGCGAACTGGGACACACCTGCGTGGTGGATAACGGCAGGCAGTGTGAGTGCGGACTCAAGGGCTGCTTGGAGGCATACGTGGCAGAAAAGGGCATTGTGCGCACTGCCAAGGAACTGCTGGAAGAGAGCGATGAACCCTCGCTGATGCGCGACCTTAACAAGATAAAGCCCAAGACCATCTCTGACTGCTGCGAACAGGGCGACAAACTTGCCATTGAGGTATATCGCCGCACGGGACACTTATTAGGAATAGCACTGGCCAACTTTGCTGCCGTCTTCGATCCCGAGGCCATCATCCTGGCAGGTGGTGTGATCAAAGCAGGGAAATGGCTGCTCGACCCAGCAGAACAATCGTTTAACGAGCACCTGTTCCACAACATACGTGGCAAGGTGAAACTGCTACCCTCACTGCTCGACAACAGGGAGCGCGACGTATTGGGAGCCAGCGCACTGGCTTGGGAAGTGAAGGAGTATTCTCTGTTCAAATAATCAAACGGTGCATGCCACAGCGCATGGAATACGCATGAACTTAGAAGAAATAAAAAAAATTGCAGGCGATGTGCCTGCCCTATCCACCCGGCTCGGAATGAAGTTTGTCTCTACATCCGAGCCGGATGTGTGTGTGGCTACCATGCCTGTCAACGAACATACACGCCAGCCCTACGGTGTGCTCAGCGGAGGTGCCACACTGGCACTGGCAGAAACATTGGCGGGGGCAGGGTCTATAGCCCTTTGTCCGGGTCAGATTTGCGTGGGCATCAACGTCAGCGCCAATCACATCAAGAGTGCCTATGAGGGCGATACCGTGACTGCCAGGGCCCGCATCATCAACCAAAGCAAGCACTTGCACGTTTGGCAGGTGGAGGTGAGCGACAGTCAGGGGGCACTGATTTCATCGGTACAAGTAACCAACTACATCAAGGAGCCCACACATGAGTGATGCCATCACAGCATACGCCTGCTACCGACTGCCCCACCAACAGGAGTATCACAGGGTGGTGCAGCGAGGCAAACCAGCAGAGACGCTGGCATCTGTGGCACAACTCAAGGGGCGAAGAGGTTTTGTGATGGCTCCTTTCCAGCCTCAGCACGATTGTCCTGTGCTGCTGTTTCAGGGAGAGCACACCATTCATTCCACACAAGAGCCAACAACCGGCACGGCACTTCCCCTGTTTTTTAGAGAAGATACGCAGTGCCACACACCACCTTTCTCCTCTACCGAAAGCACAGAAGCAGCCCACTCCCCAAAAGTGTGGGAGAAGGCTTTCCACATTTTTGGGGAAGCATTACAACAAAACAGGTTCAGCAAACTGGTGCTCTCGCGCCACGCCCTGCTGCCACATGATGAGACGGTCAACATGCAACAGCTGTTTCTGAAAGCCTGCCACACCTATCCCCGTATGTTTGTAGCATTGGTGTCGGCACAACAGCATGGCACATGGCTGATGGCAACCCCCGAGATATTGTTGGAGCAGGAGAAGAATCTCTGGCGCACCATCGCCCTGGCTGGCACCATGCCACTCGAAGGCGAACTGCTACAATTTGACAATCCTCCCCTGTCGCTGCCTGCAGATGCCATACGCTGGAGCGAAAAGAACATACAGGAGCAGCGCTATGTGGCATCCTATATCGCTGAATGTCTGAAACGGTTTGCCCGCCAACGCACCGAGAAAGGGCCCTACACAGTAAGGGCGGGGCGCATGGTGCATCTGCGGAGCGACTTCACCTTTATGCTGAAAGAGGGGGTGAGCGTGGGCGAACTGCTACAAGCACTGCATCCCACACCTGCCGTATGCGGACTGCCCAAACGACAGGCATACGACTTCATTGTTCACAACGAGGGTCACCAGAGGCGCTATTACAGCGGATTTGCCGGACCACTGCAAATGGCAGACAACGGCACTCACCTCTACGTGTCGCTACGCTGCATGGAGATACTGCCACGCCACTACTGCCTCTACGCTGGCGGCGGACTGCTGAAAGAGAGCATACGCGCACAGGAATGGCAGGAAACAGAGATGAAGATGGAAACCATGCGCCAACTGACAGCACCCTGCATCAAATAAAGAATAAACATCACACCGTATGCCTTACTGCAACAAACCAAACATCAACATACTGACCTCACTGCTGATACAGCATGGAGTGAAGCATGCTGTGGTGTGCCCCGGCAGCAGAAACGCAGCCATTGTGCACAACCTATATACCGCCCCCAACATGCACACCGTGGCGGTGACCGATGAGCGCTCTGCTGCCTTCTACGCATTGGGCATGGCACAAGCCACAGAGAGTGCTGTGGCGGTGTGCGTCACATCGGGCAGCGCCCTGCACAACGCGATTCCGGCGGTGGCAGAAGCTCACTACAGGCACGTGCCTCTCGTGGTCATCTCTGCCGACAGGCCACAAGCATGGATTGACCAATACGACGGACAGACAGCACAACAGCCGGGCACCTTAGGAAACTTGGTGGCAAGATGTGTGCAACTACCCGAACCCACCAATGAGGAAGAGCACTGGTATTGCAACCGATTGGTCAACGAAGCGCTGCTTGCCACCCGTACCAATGGTGGAGCACCCGTACATATCAACGTGCCGGTGTCTGAACCTCTATTCAATTTTTCCGTGGCAGAACTGCCCCAAGAGCGGTGCATCACAGAGATCACTCCACCAACAAACTATATCCACTGGGCTCAACAGGTGGCACAGCGCATGGCACAAGCCAAGCGCCCACTCATTGTTTATGGCAGAGACTGTCGCCATCGTGGCATCACAGCCGTCATGGAGCAGATAGAGAGGAAAGTGACCATACTGCACGAGGCTCTGTGCGAGCATCACGACATCACCCCCTTCGACCTGATACTGAGAGGTGAGAAAACCACAGTATTGCCACCACCCGACTTTGTGCTGCACATTGGTGACACCATCGTAAGCAAGTTGTTAAAGAAGTGGATAAGAACATCGGAAGCGGAGGTGTGGCAGGTGGATGCAGGTAACGGCATACACGACCTGCTGATGCACCTCACCCACAGGATAAACGGCGGAACTGCCGATGTGCTTCCGGCATTGGACAAGGCACTCAACGAAGTGGAACTGTCCATCGAGGCAAGGGAGTACCACACCCAATGGCAACACCATATACAGAGAGCACGCACCCTGACAGACGACTACCAGCCACCCTTCTCGCAGATGGCTGTGGTGAAATACTTTGAAGAGCAGTTAGAAGATATGTTCTACGAATGGCAGGTGCACTATGCCAACAGCAGTGCAGTGCGACTTGCCAATCTGTTTGCCGCCCACTATGTGTGGTGCAACAGGGGCATCAACGGCATCGAGGGCTCACTATCCACCGCTGCGGGGCACTCTGCAGTGACCGATGAGAAGGTATTCTGCATCATCGGCGACCTGAGTTTCTTCTACGACCAAAACGCACTATGGAACCAACAGCTGAGAGGCAACCTGCGCATTGTGCTGCTCAACAACGGCATGGGAGGTATCTTCGACACCCTGCCCCATCTTGATGAATCGCCAGCAGCACAGCA
>CALZNR010000004.1 GCA_945827565.1 uncultured Prevotella sp. | reverse complement strand
CTCGTGGGCTCGGAGATGTGTATAAGAGACAGACACTCAAGTGACACAGTTCAAGCAGAGTAGTAGGAGCTTTGTGCGAGATTATATGAAATACAGGCAAAAGTATCAGAGTTTGACTGCTACTTTGACAGATTTGCGTGTTCTCTATGAGAATGCAAACTTAAGTAAAAGGAAACAAATGGAATCAATACTACGAGAAACGGAAAAAGAATTTGAAATAGTGGAAGTGAAGTTAGAACAGCTTGAGAAAACAATCAGAAATATTGAAAATAGCGGGTTATGAAATACAAACCATCAGAACTTATTTTGAATGAAGATGGCAGTATTTTTCATCTTCATCTTCATCCTGAAAATCTTGCCCAAAAAATTATTTTGGTAGGAGATCCAGAACGTGTAAATCTTATTGGACGTTATTTGGATAGAATTGAGTTTGAAATTCAAAACAGAGAGTTTCATACTATTACTGGCACCTATCGAGATAAACGTGTTTCTGTGATTTCAACGGGAATTGGATGTGACAACATTGATATAGTACTTACGGAACTAGACGCTTTGACAAACATTGATTTGAACAAACGTGAGGATAATCTGGAGCAGAAATCACTTGACATAGTGAGGATTGGCACTTGTGGAGGATTGCAAACATATACTCCTGTGGGAGCGTTTATCTGTTCGGATATTTCTATTGGTTTTGATGGACTTTTGAATTTTTATCAAGGACGCAACGCTGTGTGTAACCTACAACTGGAAAGAAAACTGATTGGACATTTGGGATGGACTGGAAATATCGGAATCCCCTTTCCGTATGCGATTCATGCAGACAACACACTTGCAGAATGTATTGCAGGGGATGATATGGTGCACGGAATAACTATTTCGTGTGGAGGTTTTTATGGTCCACAAGGTCGCCAAATACGTATTCCACTTGCAGATCCACACCAGAATGAGAAAATAATTTCGTTTGAATATAATGGGCTAAAGGTAACCAACTATGAAATGGAAAGTTCTGCTGTGGCAGGTCTTTCTAAATTGTTAGGACATAGGGCTGTGACGGTGTGTACAGTGATTGCTAACAGAGTTGCTGGCAATTCAGATACCAACTACAGGCAGAAGATTGAAGAACTAATAAATATTGTTCTAGAAAGAATTTAGATAAGTACATGTGATTTTAAGGTAATAAATGCTTATGAAATCAGATATAGAAATTGCAAGAAGTGTTGAATTGAAAAAAATTAAGTATGTGGCTTTGGATGCTGGAATTCCCGATGAGTCTATACAGTATTATGGTAGATATATTGCCAAAATTGACGAGCATATCCTTAATGAGAAAAAAATAAATAAAAGTAATCTTGTATTGGTTACTGCGATTACACCAACCAAAGCTGGTATAGGGAAAACCACTGTTTCTATTGGGTTGGCATTGGGATTGAATAGATTGGGAAAGAAAGCATTCTGCGCATTAAGAGAACCCTCATTGGGACCCTGTTTTGGATTGAAGGGAGGAGCAGCTGGCGGAGGCTATGCACAGGTGCTTCCTATGGAGAAAATAAATCTTCATTTTACAGGAGATTTCCATGCAATAACCTCTGCACACAACATGATTGCAGCCTTGCTGGACAACTACATATACCAAAATAAAGACAATGGTTTTGCCATGAAGGAGATCCTATGGAACAGGGTTCTTGACATCAATGATCGCAACCTAAGATACATAGTCACTGGATTGGGAGGGAAAACCAATGGTGTGATGAGAGAGTCAAGTTTTGACATTACTCCGGCATCAGAAATAATGGCTATACTCTGTTTGTCAAAGGATATAGATGATTTACGTAGAAGAATTGATAATATCTTGTTAGGCTTTACTATTGATAATAAACCTTTTACAGTCAAGGATTTGGGCGTATCAGGTGCCATTACAGTTTTGCTAAAGGATGCACTTTCTCCTAATTTGGTGCAAACCACAGAGAATACTCCTGCGATCATTCATGGAGGTCCATTTGCAAACATTGCTCACGGATGCAATTCTATCATAGGAACCAAGATGGCAATGAGTTTTGGGGATTATGTGATTACGGAAGCAGGTTTTGGAGCCGACTTGGGTGCGGAAAAATTTTACAACATCAAATGTCGAAAAGCTAATCTTATACCTAAGTTGACCGTTATAGTTGTCACTTCACAGGGACTGAAGATGCATGGGGGGGTAGCGTTGGAAGATATAACTAAACCCAACATGGAGGGTTTACAGAAGGGCTTTGAAAATTTGGATAAGCACATTAGCAATATACGTTTATTTGGGCAGACCGTGTTAGTCGCTTTCAATAAGTATGCTACAGATAGTGAAGAGGAAATAGAAACCATCCGACAGCATTGCAATAGTCTCGGAGTTGGATTTGCGGTGAACAATGCTTTCTGTGAGGGAGGAAAAGGAGCTGAGGAATTAGCAGCTTTGGTTGTAAATACCATCGAAAAATCGCCCTCAAAGAAAATACACTATACTTACAAGGATACAGAAACCGTGGAGGAAAAGATAAAGAAGGTGGCAACTAAAATATATGGTGCATCTCTCATAACCTTCAGTTCTGTTGCACGGAAAAAGATAGCCCTCATCAATGAATTGGGTTATGATAAATTCCCCATTTGTATTGCAAAGACCCAATATTCATTTTCTACAGATGCAAAAAAATACGGTGTAGCGAAAAATTTTGAATTGCATGTACGAGATATTGTAATCAATGCGGGGGCAGAGATGAATGTTGTAATTGCTGGTGATATCATGCGCATGCCAGGGCTTCCCAAAGTACCTCAAGCTCAGAAGATTGATATAGTTAATAATGAAATAGAGGGACTTTCTTAACGAAGTTCCTCTATTTCAATTGATTGATATATTCTGCACAGTTTTCTGCACATTTTTCTCCATCAATGGCTGCCGAAACAATGCCACCTGCATAGCCTGCACCTTCACCACAAGGAAATAAGCCTTCAAAGCCTACATGCATCAATGTATCGTTACACCTTGTGATTCTTACAGGAGATGATGTTCTTGTTTCTATCGCAATCAAAGTGGCATCGTTCGTAAGAAAACCGTGACACTGTTTTCCAAATGTCAGGAAGCCATTTCGCAGCCTTTCTGTAATATGTACAGGAAGCCAAAAATGCAATGGTGAAGAAATCAATCCTGGCGCATAAGAAGTGGATGGCAAATCATAGCTGATGCGTCCTTTTGTAAAATCTTCCATTCGTTGTGCAGGAGCTGTCTGTTTCATTCCAGCTTGTTGCCAGCACATTTTTTCCAGATGTTCTTGCCAGTGCATCATTTTTAAAGGTCCTTCACCTTCTACATCTTCCGGATGGGTCTCTACAACCATTCCACTGTTTGACCATTTTCCTGCTCGATGGCTTGGACTCATTCCATTGACCACCAGTTGCTGCTTATCGGTGGCAGCTGGTATCACGAAACCTCCAGGACACATGCAGAATGAATACACTCCTCTTCCATTTACTTGTGTCACAAAAGAGTATTCTGCAGCTGGCAGGAATTTTCCTCTACCATTTTTGCTATGGTACTGTATCTGATCAATCAAGTATGAGGGATGTTCCAGACGTACACCTACAGCAATACCTTTCGCCTCAATTTCAAAATGGTTATTAGCCAAGAAGTTATAAACGTCGCGGGCAGAATGGCCAGTAGCCAAGATGACAGGTCCCCGAAATACTCTTTGTGCTCCAGTCCGCAGGTCAACAGCATCTACACCTACCACTCTCCTACTCTCATCAGCAATGATACCAACCATCTTTGTTTGATGATAAACCTCTCCGCCACATTGCAGGATAGTATGGCGCATTGCTTCGATCACAGCAGGAAGTTTATCTGTACCAATATGTGGATGTGCATCAAATAGAATATCTGTGGACGCACCATGCTGGCAAAATACCCTCAGTATTTTGTCCACATTCCCACGTTTTTTACTCCGAGTATATAGTTTCCCATCAGAGTATGTTCCTGCACCACCTTCACCAAAACAATAGTTGCTTTCTGGATTTATAGATTGCTGTTTGGAAATTTGAGATAAATCTTTTTTCCTATCGCGCACATTTTTCCCTCGTTCTAAAATAACGGGGCATAATCCTGCTTCGATAAGCCTAAGCGCCGCAAATAGGCCTGCTGGCCCTTCCCCCACTACTATTATTCTTTTCCCAGAAGATACGTCTTGATAATGAATGGGAGTGTAAACGGGTTCTTGAGGAGTTTCATCGGCATATATGATTACCTTTAAATTGACGTAAATGGTACGTTGTCTGGCATCAATGCTTTTCTTTAATATACGAACTGCATTGATTGTCCTCACGTCTATCCCTTTTTCCCTTGCAATGTATTCTTTGAGAGAATCTGCTGAAGCTACTACATGAGGGGACACACGCATTTGGTACTCGTATCTCATGACACGTACATTTTAACTGCATCTTTCCACCTGTCATAAGCCTCCAGATAAGCAGGTCTATTGTTTTCATCAGGAGTAATGACCTCTAACTTATCCAGTGTTTGAAAGGCTTCGTCATGGTCCTTGTACATTCCTGCACCAATTCCTGCTCCACGTGCAGCACCTATACTACCATCCGTGTCGTACAATTCTATAGTGGCACCGCTCACAGATGATAAGGTGTTTCTAAAAATGTTACTCAAGAACATATTTGCTCTTCCTGCATGTATCTTTGTGATGTTCATTCCCAACTGCTGCATAATTTCCATTCCATAGCAGAAACTAAATACAATACCTTCTTGCGCAGCTCTTATCAAATGCGACTTATCATGTTTAATAAAATTGACACCATGAATAGAGCATCCTACTTCTTGATTCCTTAATACTCGTTCGGCACCATTACCAAACGGAATAATAGATACGCCATCACTTCCAATAGCCACTTTGCTTGCTATCTCATTCATTTGTGCATAACCAATGCCTTCAGGAGCAATGGTACGTCTTATCCATGCATTGAGGATGCCTGTACCATTAATACATAGCAATACGCCCAGTCGAGTGCATTCGTCTGTGTGATTGACATGTGCAAAAGTGTTGACTCTGCCTTGCTCATCATAACTTACCCGATCAAGAACTCCATATACCACACCAGAAGTTCCAGCAGTAGAAGCAATCTCTCCTGGATTGAAAACGTTTAAGCTTAGAGCATTGTTAGGTTGATCACCAGCCCTATAGCAGATAGGAGTACCTTCCACCAGTCCTGTTTCTTGAGCGGCTTTTACAGAGACTGTTGATTGTATGTCAAAAGTGGGGACAATATCTGGAATTAAGTTACGGTCGAAACCGTAATAAGAAAACAGTTTGTCTGCGACACTCTTTTGTTTAAAATCCCACATGATACCTTCGCTCAAGCCACTTACTGTGGTGTTAGCAATTCCACTCAATTTAAGAGCAAGATAATCTCCAGGGAGCATCACCTTGTGTATGCGTTCAAAATTTTGAGGTTCATTTTCTTTGACCCATGCCAATTTAGCTGCTGTAAAATTACCTGGCGAATTCAACAGATTTCCCAAGCAATATGATGAACCCAAATCACAAAAAGCCTTTTCACCATAAGGTACAGCTCGAGAATCACACCATATAATGGCAGGACGTATAGCCTTCAAGTCCTTATCTACACACACAAGTCCATGCATCTGATAGGAAATACCAATGGCTTTTATATTGGCAGGGTTGGCATTAGAATCCTTCAGTACCTGAGATATTGACTTCTTTGAATTCTCCCACCACATTTCGGGATCTTGTTCTGCCCAACCTGTTTTCAGAGCCATAATAGGCGCTTCTTGTTTTGGGAAAAAATCTGAAGCAACACATTTCCCACTTTTTACATCTACCAAAGAGGCTTTAACAGAACTACTGCCAACATCTAAGCCTAATAAATACTGTGCACTCATTATATAATGTTTATTTGAATTAATGTCTTATATTTACAATAACCTATTTTTGGCTGATTTATTGTATTGAGGTTAAATTTACATGTCTATTGTCAAAATAAATCTTACATTTAC
The DNA here is from genome assembly GCA_945827565.1 of uncultured Prevotella sp. Taxonomy (GTDB): domain Bacteria; phylum Bacteroidota; class Bacteroidia; order Bacteroidales; family Bacteroidaceae; genus Prevotella. The sequence goes on along the minus strand of CALZNR010000004.1, from coordinate 9,933 downwards.
TGCTAAAATGGGTTGCTAAATGATTTTTTTTGCAAAAAGCGTGCAGTTATCATTTATTTTTTTATCTTTGCATTTCAGAATGTTAATATATTGACTAATTTTGAGTTAAACTCTACTATGAAAAAAAAGATCTTAATCCTTGATGACAAGGAAACAATAGCGAAGGTGCTGTCTATTTACCTTATGAGTGACTACGATGTACAATGGTTGCCTGATGGATTACAGGGCGTAAAATGGCTTCAGGCTGGAAACACTCCAGACCTTATTATCTCAGATATTCGAATGCCAGGTATGAGAGGCGATGATTTTTTGGAGTGGATTAAGCAGAACGAACTGTTTCGCCATATCCCTGTGATTATGCTGAGTAGTGAAGATTCAACAAGTGAACGCATCCGCCTGCTTGAAATTGGTGCTGTGGACTACATCGTCAAGCCATTCAATCCGATGGAACTGAAAATCCGTGTTAAAAAGATACTGCCTTAAGGCAACTCTCTTTTTGCAATTTGAATCATCATAGAATTGTCTTGAGATTTGTGAGTATAACAGTTATTTAATTTCAGAAACATGATAGGTGTTATTTATTTGGGAAACAACCCACAAACACAAGAGCGCTTGAAATACCTTCCAGGGCAACTTGTGAAAATGACAACAAACTACAAGGATGCTGCGATGCTGTGTGAAAAGACTTCTGGCAGCCAGCATTATATAATTTTCTTGGAAAAAGGGAATAAGAATGAGGATACTGTTGCTATCACCTATCTAAAAAAAACATGTCCAGACATATACATTATCCTTCTTACTGGTGAGCTTTCTAATGAAGATAGAAAGGCTTATCAGGCGTGTGGTATCAATGATACCATCAGTGCTGTGGCATCCATAGTGGAATTGAACAAGAAAATTCAGTTTATTGCAGATCGCGAGGGAATCTTATTTGACAGTGAAGAGAAAAAACATAAGATGTTACGTTTTAAAATACCTTTTTGGAAACGTATTTTTGACATCTTCTTTTCAAGTCTTGCCATCGTTGTTCTTTCTCCTGTCTTGCTTATCACAGCTATTGCTATTAAGTTGGAGAGTAAGGGACCTGTGTTGTTCAAATCAAAGCGTGTAGGCACCAATTATGCGGTATTTGATTTTTTGAAATTTCGAAGTATGCGTGTAGATGCGGAGAAAAAACTTAAAGATTTGAGCAAGACACATAATCAGTATGCAAAAAAAACTGATTCATTGGGTAGTATGTCTGATGAAATGCTTGAAATGGCATTGAATGCTGACAATGAAGATGAGTTGATGATTAGTGATGAGGAAGTGATGCTCGTCGGAGATGATTTTGTTGTTTCTGAGAATGATTTCAATAAGCAAAAAATAGAAGAAATAAACAATGCTTTTGTGAAAATAGAGAATGATCCTCGCATCACAAAAGTTGGACGTTTTATCCGTAAGTACAGTATAGACGAGTTGCCACAGTTGTTTAACATTCTCAAGGGTGATATGTCAATAGTTGGTAACCGTCCACTACCCTTGTATGAAGCGGAAAAATTAACGGCCGATGACTGTATAGATAGGTTTATGGCTCCTGCAGGATTGACAGGTCTTTGGCAGGTAGAAGAAAGAGGTAGAAATGGCAATATGTCTGCAGAAGAAAGGAAACAACTGGATATTCGGTATGGTCAAACCTATTGTTTTAGTTTGGATATGAAGATTATTTTCAAGACCTTGACTGCTTTTATTCAGAAAGCGGATGTATAACTATCCAACAACCAATTCTTTGAAATAATGATTCAATATAAGACTTTTATATGTGCTACTGCATTTACCCTATTAGGATTCCAATCAGTTAAGGCACAGATTAATGAAAGCAGTATAAGTGCTGGTTTTTTCGATTCGAGTGAAGCAAATACTATTAACTATTCGTCATTCAAATTACCTCCATTAGGGGTGCTATTTGAAAATGCAAAGCAGAATCCAAATATCCTGAGTTTGGCAAAAGCACAAGAAATAGCTCAAGCAGAGGTTGCGAAACAAAAAAAACAGGTCTTTTCGTATGTCACTGGTTATGCCAGTTATAGTTACGGTAAAACGGACATGTGGGGAAATAGTTCCTCTACATACAATCAGATGATTTACCAATTTCAAGGATCAGAACAGAGTTATTGGAATGTGGGTGTTAGGCTGAGTGTACCATTGGATGATCTTCTTGATTTGTCAGCTTCCGTTAGGCGCAAGAAGTTACTTGTTGACAAGGCTCAGATAGATAAGGATATAGCGTATGATCAATTGAAGTTGCAGATTGCCTCACTTTACGTAAAAATAACCAATAATTTGGTGGCATTAAAAACGGCAAGTGAGAATGCAGCAGTGTATATGGGGGCAGGAACATTGACCCAAGAACAGTTTCATAATGGAAATATGTCAATAGAAGAATTTGCTGTTACAAAACAGTACGAACAGGGTGCAGTTTCCGTTTATCAGAACTTGCAGACTACAATAACAACAGACATTATTACTCTTGAAATTTTAACTCATACTCCGATTATCACTAACACAACTACTGATATAACGTTAGACAATCAGACACAACTTACTAAACGACAACGTTTGAAGGAGAATAAACGGATTGAAGCTGATATCAAGAAAAGCATTGAAGATGAAGATAAAAGGATAAAACAGTTAAAGAAATTGGAAAAGAAATAAACTGTTGGAGGAGTAGAATACACATGTATTAAAAATAAAGAAGATAAAAGACATGGACACATTCAGATACTTAGTCAGATTCTTGTACCGAATACGCTGGTTTTTAGCAGGTTTACCACTGATATCCTTGATTGTTGCATGGTTTGCGACACGTAATTTGGACAGAGTTTATGATACGAACTCCACCATATATACTGGTATGATTACTGGTTACAATATAGAAGGTGGTAGTGGTTCTGCTGGTGGTAATTCGCAGATTAACATCAAAAATTTGATGTTAATGATAACAACAGAAAACACCATCAAGGAGGTCTCGTTACGCTTGTTTGCTCGATGTATGATGTACGGGAACCCGTCAAAAGATAACAACTACATCTCCGCAGAACATTTCCGAACATTATATCAAACGGTGCCAACTGATGTTAAGGCTCTGATAAACAAGAATAGTGAATCAACTACTTACGCTAATCTCAAGGCGTACGAAAAGCCTTCTATGAGCAATTACGTATTTGGCTTACTCAACTATCATCCTTATTTCAGCATCAACAGCATCACATCCAGACTCAAGGTGATGCAGTTGAACAACAGTGATATTATAGATATTGGATATTCTGCTAATGATGCAGGTATTGCATACAATACACTTGACATCTTGAATGATGTATTTGCTCGCCAATATCAACAGCTTCGCTTTGGCGAAACCAACAATGTCATAAAATTTTTTGAGAGGGAAGTAGCACGCCTGTATCGTATTCTTACAAGCGCAGAAGACGACTTGATTAAATATAATGTTTCTAAGAAGATAATCAACTATGGTGCTCAAACCGAGCAGCTTGCAGAGTTAGATGCACAGCAGCAAACTTTTGATAATCAGTTACTTCTTGACTATACAACAACCAAGGCTTTATTGGACTATTTGGAGCGTCAATTGGGGAATAGGGCGAAGATTATACGTGCCAATCAGGAGTTTACAAATCAAGTGAGGGATATTTCAAGAATTCAGTCCCGTATTTCTAATCTGCAGTTGATGAGCAGCGAAGGAGGTGGTAATCTTGCAGAATCTCAAGAAGAACTAGCTAAAGCCAAAAAACAACTGCAAACAGCCACGGTAAATGTAAAACAACTTACAAAAGACATTGAATCTGGTTCTACCAGTGCAGAAACTGGAGTGAAGGCCAATGATATGATAGAAAGATGGCTTGAGCAAGTATTGTTGTTTGAGAAGACAAAGGCTCAGATGGTTGCAAAAGACGTGATGCGTCAGAAATTGGACGAACAGGTTCTTTACTATTCTCCTATCGGAGCTACTGTTGCCCGTAAGGACAGACATATTGGTTTCATTGAAGGCAACTATATGGAGATGCTGAAGGCTTTGAACAGTGCCCGTTTACGCCAAAGAAATCTTCAGATGACTACAGCGACATTGAAGGTTCTAAATCCTCCAATGTTCCCGTTGAACGCACAACCCACCAATCGTTTGATGATTTTGTTGGGCTCTTTTATGGCAACATTTTTCCTTACCGCTATCTATTTCATGGTTATTGAGCTTCTTGACAGAACCCTACGTGATCGTATGCGCTCAGAAAGAATTACCAATATCCCTGTGTTAGGATGTTATCCCAAAGACAGCACCTTACGTTATCGCAGATACAACAAAGTAATCGGTGATATGGCGTTGAGGCAATTAAGCAAAGTATTGCTTCCTAAATTTAAAACAGGTCAGCAGAATGTGCTGAATTTGTTATCTACTGATGCTGCAAACGGTAAGAGTTATTTGGCGCAAGAACTTGAAAATTATTGGATTTCAATAGGTTTACAAGTACGTCGTCTGACTTATGATGAGGACTTCTTGGCTGAAGACAGCAAGTATTTGATGGCCAACGATATCAAGGACTTGTATGCAGATATTATGCCCGATGAAATTGTGATTATTGAATACCCCAATCTAAATGACAATTCAATTGCTTCTTCGTTGCTTAATTTAGGAACGGTGAATTTGATGGTGACACGAGCAAATCGAACCTGGAAAGATATTGATCAGAAAGCACTGAAGGAAGTGATTTCTCAATTGGAGAATAAAGATACACTGTATATGTATCTAACGGAAGCAAGTCGCTATGCCGTAGAAGAGTTTGTTGGGCAGTTGCCGCCATATACCAAGTTCAATAATTTCGTGTATCGTATTTCACAATTGGGTTTGACTGCACAAGAAAACAATCATGCAAACTGATGAACAACGCTTCAGCAAAGAGATACAGTCTATATAGTGAAGTTGGTATTGGTCGAACATTGTTGCTGTTGCTTTTCTTTGTAGCGGCACTCTATGAGATATATTGTCTGCAACTTCCCTTGGTAATGGCAATTTGCCTGTCGCCTTTGCTGGTTGTATTTGTATATTTGGCATTTACATATCACATGTTCACTTTCTGGACATTGTTTGTGGCCAATTATTTTCTTCAATGTCTGACCAGGCATGGCTTTAATCCGTTGCCTATGTCAGGTGTCAGTGAAATTTTGCAGATTTTGGCACTGCTCATAGCCATTATTGATGCTCGTTTGTTTTTGCGTGCGAAGTTTATTAACCCAATGTTTATTGGTATGCTCATTTGGATGACTCTTTGCACCATCCAAATGTTCAACGATACCTGTGGTTTGGGTTTTAATATTGGGACTTGGTACACAGGTGCTCGTTTGATGTGTTTCCAATTAGTTTATGCTTATCTCATTTGTGTTATTTATATATCTTCCCCCAAACAGTTATATCGTTTACTGAAAGTATGGGCTGTGCTTTCGTTGATTTCTGTGTATTGGGCATGGCAACAGAAATATATTGGTTTTACGGCTTCAGAAAGATCTTGGTTAATGTCGTACGGAGCACGTACCCACATGGTAAATGGAATTATCAGATATTTTTCGGTGTTTAGTGATGCTGCAAATTACGGATGTAATATGGCGGCGACATCTGTACTTTTTTACATCGTTGCTTTAACCTCTCGGATTCGTAAAGATAGGATATTCTTTCTCATCACTGCCCTCGCCTGTACGTGGTCCATGTTTACATCTGGAACACGTACTGCCATTTTCTGTATGATTGTTGGTTTTATGGCATATATATTCTTGTCTAAGTCCATTAAGATTGCTATTCCTGTCATCCTTGTATTTGGAACCTTGATAGCACTTTTAGCATTTACCAAAATAGGTAATGGCAACAGTATGATACGCCGAATGAGAACGGCATTTGATAAGAATGATGCATCTGCAGGTGTTCGAGATATCAACAAGGAAGCAATCAGAAAATACATCAAAGATGCTCCGTGGGGAATTGGAGTGGGATTGGATTATAGCAACGTGCCCGCTAATAACAAATATAGGAAGTTGTCCACTATTCCACCTGATTCTGAATATGTGTATATTTGGGTTCATACAGGGTATATTGGCATCACTGTATTTGTAATTTGTAACATTATAATGATTCTTGGTGCCTGTTATATTGTGTTCTTCAGGCTCAAGAACAAGGCCTTACAGGGCATAGGTGCTGGTATATGTTGTGCATTTGTTTCCATTCAGTTGGGAGGCTATGGCAACCAAATACTCTGCCAGTTTCCTAATGTTTTATTGTTCTATGGTGGCCTTGCTATTGTTTACAACCTACCCTACATGGAAAAAGACTTTTCTGCTGAAGAGCAAAAGAGGATAGAAAAAGAGCAAGAAATACGAGAACTAAAATTGAGGAAAAAACGTGAATCAAGAGTGTGAACTATCCATAATCACCATTAACTATAATGGTTTAGAAGATACATGCCAGATGCTTTCTTCTCTTTCTCTTGGCGACATATCTGCTCAGGTAATAGTGGTTGATAATGGTTCATCAGAGGATGAAGGATCAGTTATTCAATCCCATTTTCCATGGATTGAGGTCTATTCCACACACAATAATCTTGGCTTTGCTGGTGGTAACAATGTCGGTATTTCAAAGGCCCAGGGAAAGTATATTTTTTTCGTCAATAATGACACAATCCTTTCTCAGTGCAATCTTCGTTCAATGATTAATCGGATGGATAGAGACGAAAGCGTTGGCGGTTTAAGTCCTTTGATCCAATTTTATCAGTATCCTCATGCCATTCAATATGCGGGTTATACAAAACTTTCTCGCATTACCTTGCGTAATCATGCCATTGGCTATGGTGAAACAGAACTTTCTCCGTATCTGCATGAGCATGACACCCCGTATCTTCATGGTGCGGCGATGCTTGTAAGAAGAGATGTTATTGAGCAATCTGGACTGATGCCCGAATGTTATTTCTTGTATTATGAAGAACTGGATTGGTCTGTTTCCATAAGGCGTCAAGGCTATAGGCTATTGTTTTTTCCTACATCTGTTGTCTTTCATAAAGAGAGTCAGAGTACCGGTTCTGACAGTCCGTTGAAGCTATATTACATAACACGCAATCGTTTTTTATTTTCCAAGCGTAATAGTTCTTTCATATTCCATCTCGCCACGTGTCTGTTTTTATTGGCAGTGGTTATTCCAAGATTATCAATTCAGTTGCTGTGTCAACGTAGATTTGTGCATCTGAGGTATGTATATATGGCAATTGGTGATATCTTTGTTGGCAATTACTTTCAAATGAAAAAGTAATAATTAAATCAGCAGGAAAACCGTATTGTTTCTTTTTTTTAGTAACTTTGCAGCATAGCCTGTTTAGAAAGAGGTTATTGTTTGCATGGATTTAAAATTGTGACATGGATTTTTGGCTCCTTCTTTCCATCCTTGATTGGGTATTGTTCATCCCGATATTGCTTACGGTGATGTATTTCACCGTCTTTTCCATTGCTTCTTTATTCTCTAATCATCCTCACATACCTGCAAGTAAGAGACAAAACAGATTTATAGTTTTTATCCCTTCTTATCGTAGTGATGCCACCATCTTACCCACTGTACGAGCAATTTTGGGACAAACTTACCCACAAAGATTATTCGATGTTGTGGTAATATCCGATCATCAAAATGAAATGACTAATTTCCACTTGGCTCAATATCCCATCACATTGTTAACCCCCAACTTTGATCATAGTTCCAAGTCAAACTCTCTTATATATGCAGTGAACAATCTGCCACAATTTAAAATCTATGATGTAGCTGTGGTTTTAGATGCTGACAATGTGGTATTACCTGAATTTTTGTCCCAGTTGAATGATGCTTATGAAACATCGGGAACTAAAGCTATTCAAGTACACAGGGTTTGCAAAGACAGGAACACACCCTCTATTGCATTAGGGGCAATCTTTGAAGAAATAAATAACTCAGTTTTCCGTCGTGGTCACATCACTTTAGGATTGTCTTCTGCTCTTTCTGGTAGTGGCATGGCTTTAGATTTCGAATGGTTTAAAAAAAACATTGTGCTCACCCGTGGTAAATGTGAGGATAAGGAGTTGGAAGCATTATTGTTGCGTGACAGCATCTATATCGATTATTTTGATTCCATTCTTGTCTTCTATGAAAATAATTTTTCTACCAAATCCTTAAATTTTCAGCAGGACAGGTGGAATAAAAGCCAATTTCGTACGATATTGCATAATCTGAGGTTTGTTCCTTTTGCTATCATAAACAAGAAATATAACTTTATAGATAAGGTGATTCAGTGGCTTTTGACTCCTCGTACTCTTATGATGACCGTTATCTTACTGATGAGCATCATCCTGCCATTCATCTATTTCTCCATGGCTGTCAAGTGGTGGATATTGGCTTCATTCATCTGTTTTATTTTTGCTCTTGCCACACCAGATTATCTCATAGATCAGAATTGGAATAAGATGATGTTGCAGACTCCACGAGTCTTCTTAACTTCAATCTACCGACATATACACTCTGTTTGGTTTAAAAAACATCTTAACTGATTTCTACATTCTATTGCTTGTGTGTTTCTTCTTATGAATGACCATCTATGATATATCACTTCATTGCAGTCTTTGATTTCTTAATTTGGATGAGCGTTGCATTGTCTGCTTTATATGTTGTTTTCTTTGCATTTGCTTCACGGTTGTATAAATCGAAGCCAACTAATAGCAGCGCATTTCATGATAAAGGAAAACAGGAAATAGATTTTCTGATACTGATACCTGCGTATGCGGAAGATGCTGTAATTTGTCAGACTGTGCAGAATATGTTACAGTTGCAGTACCCACGCAACCAATTTCACGTTACGGTTATTTCTGATCACCAACAATTATCAACCAACCAATGGTTGTCTGAACATGTTGATACATTGCTGATTCCTCGGTTTCAAAACAGTTCGAAAGCAAAAGCTCTGCAATATGCCATTCAAAGAAACACATATAAGGCGCAGTATGTGCTTGTGTTAGATGCAGATAATATTGTTGAACCAACCTTTCTTGGCCAATTATGCGATATCTGTACTAACATGTCAGAGAAGAGCGTAGTACAATGCCATCGTCAGGCAAAGAACCATCAAACACCCGTCGCTCTACTTGATGCCATCAGTGAAGAAATAAACAATGCCGTGTTTCGTTCTGGGCATAATTCTGTGGGACTTCCAGCTGCACTCATCGGATCTGGCATGTGCTTTCCATATCAATGGTTTTCTGAAGCTGTTCATCTGCTTGAAACAGCAGGCGAAGACAAGGAACTGGAATTGTTGTTGCTTAAACAGAATTATCATATCCTATTTGCGGAGCACATTGCCGTATATGATGAAAAAGTGTCGAACAGCGAAGTCTTTCATAAACAACGCAGTCGCTGGATAACGGCACAGGTACAATGTCTTCTTTCTGGAATCAAGGAATTGCCTCAGAGCATCATCTATAAGAATATAGGACTCATAGATAAAACCCTTCAACAGTTGCTGATTCCTCGCAGTTTGTTGTTGCTTATTTGTCTTGTAGGATGTGTCGTATCAAGCTTCTGTTGTATCACATGTAGCATCAAGTGGTGGATTGTTTTAATTCTTTTGATGTTTAGTCTGTGGATAGTAATCCCTTCACAATACAAGACAAGACAACTTTTTCATGCTGTATTATCGTTTCCTGTGTTGTGTTACGGGATGATTCTTGGAATGTTGAAAATTGACCGACACAACAAGGACTTCACCCATACCTCCCATGGTGTCAAGTAAAGATTAGGGTCACTTGCAAAATCGTGTGGATTATCTAACACAATAAGACGATTTTTTGTACGTTTTTAAGATAAACGACAGAATTCAGATGGAACAATATAGACTC
>CALZNR010000003.1 GCA_945827565.1 uncultured Prevotella sp. | reverse complement strand
AGATTTCTGCCTGTCTCGTGGGCTCGGAGATGTGTATAAGAGACAGCGCTCCTTCACCACTCTTCCGTCAGCAAGATACACCGTTGCGGGAGAAAAAGTGGGATATAACGTAGTGCGCCCCCTTACACTGCTCATGGCACTCTCCTGCGCAGCAATAAATGTGGGAAACAATAACATCATCAATAAAAGCACTGCCTTATTCCGTATTGCATTTTTCATCATCTTGATCATTTTAGAGTTACTTCTACAAACATTACTGATGGTGCAAAAGTAAAAAAATATCTTCAAAATAAATCAACAACTCCTCACAATAAAGTAAAATAATTTTTTTATTACTGTCATTTATTTTATCTTTGCATAAGAATGGGCAAGACTGATTACGTAAAGTCCACCGTTTTGCCATTTCACCTAAACTCCTTTAAATAACAATAACAAATAGCATGACCGCCTTAAACAAATGGTTCCGATACAGCATCCTGCTGTGCTTCATAGGCATGACACTTCCTGCCATGCCACAACAGTTACAAGCATCACTCAAGCACTACTCTACTGACGATGGCATGACAAGCAACGCCATCTCTTACATTGTACAAGATGACTTGGGTTTTATATGGATTGCCACATGGAACGGCTTGTCACGCTTTGACGGCTTCAACTTTGTAAACTACGAAACTGGCGCCATCAGCCATATCCCCCTGTTACACAACCGTATCATTGACCTCAAAGTAGATCAGCAGCAAAATATATGGATGCGCATGTACGATGGCAGAATATTTGTACTGAATCGCAAGACCGACCGTATCATCAACGCCATGGAGGGCATCGCAGGCTATCAAGAGATGCGAACCTCAAATCCCTTGTTCCTCACCTCCAAAGGAGAGATGATGGTAATCATAGACAACATTGGCATCTACCGCATGAGATTAACCCCCAACGGTATGCAGCGCACTTTGATTACCACTGGCAATCTGATGCCCAAAGTGATTGTAGAGGGTTATCAAGGCGACCTATGGGTAGGTACTGAGCAAGGATTCCACCGATTGAATGCCGATGATGAGAGTTTGGAAAAGAAAGGAATCTTTACAGAAGAGGCCATCACCTGCGCATATTCAAATGGTTACAACATCTTTGCCGGTACAGCCTCAGGCACACTCATCACCTTTGCCTACGGACAAGAGCCCAAGGTGTTATTCAAAATCAACGAAAGATTCCATTCTGTATTGCTAGACAGTCACGACAACATCTGGTTTACCAACTCAGGACAAGGAGTAAACCAATATATCTCTTCTACTGGCGAAATCAAGGAATATCGCCAGTGGGTGCCCGTGCCAGAATTTGATGTCAATGGTGCACGTATCAGCGAAGTGAACGGTGTAATCTGGGCAAGCATGAGCCATGGTGGTTTTGGTTACTATAACAGGGCCGCTGACAGGATGGAGTATTTCCACAATAATCCAGACAATCCGTGGGACCTTTCAAATACTGTGGCAGCATACCTCACTCTGCCCGAAGGTGTGGTATGGGAGTCAACAAGCAAGAGGGGTTTGGAAAAGTTGGATATCCTCAAAAAGAAGATTATACGCAAACGCCCCTTTGGCGAAGACCGTGACTCCACCAGTAGCAGCAGAGCAGAAACCCAGAGTTTGATATCTCGCTACAACGAGATTCGTGCATTGTATTATGACAGAGAGCGCAAGTTGCTCTTGGTTGGCAATAAATTGGGAACTCTGAAGATTATTTCTTCCACCGGACAGGCACAAACACTTACAGGTACAACCGATGGCAAAAGCTTTGGCCGTATATACAGCATCCACAAGGACAGCAAAGGGCGCTACTGGCTCTGCACCAAAGGCAACGGCCTGTTTATGATGGTGCCACAGGCTGGAGGCGGATACTCCTTCAGGCAGTTTGAACACATCGAGGGCAATAAAAACACGCTCAACTCTAATAACGTCTATGACATGGTAGAAGATAAACAAGGCAACATGTGGATTGCCACCTATGGAGATGGAGTAAACTTGCTGATAGAAGATAAAAACGGTACATTCAGATTCTTGAACAAAGACAACGGCATCAACACTTACCCACACAATGCCTACCACAAAGTGAGAACTGTGTGCACCGACACCCTCGGAAACGTGTGGGCTGGCACCACTGATGGAATACTGCTGATGAAATATCAGCAAAGGGCTGTAGATATCAAACGCATGGACATGAACGTAAGTCACGAATATCCGCTGGCATGCAACGATATTATTTGTATCGACCGTTCTCCCAGAGGAGAAATGTGGATAGGTACTAACGGTGGTGGATTGAGCCACTGCACAGGTATCGACAGCGAGGGAAAATGGTGCTTTGAAAACATCTATAGCAAGCAAGGACTGCCCTCTGATGAGATACGCAGCATCACCTTTGACAAGCAAGATATATTATGGCTCGCCACAGACCACATCATCTGCTCCTACGATGCCACGAAAAAAGTGTTCAGCACCTTCTCCATACAGGACGGTGTGGATAACACAATATGCAGTGAGAACTCCGCCGTTACGATGGACAATGGAGTGATGTGCTTCGGCACCTTCGATGGTTACTATGTGCTCAACAAAAACACGCTGTCTGATGCCAATGCGGCCATGCTGAAACTGCGCATTACTGATTTTCTGATAGACGATGAGGTGATATCCCCCCGCACATCAGACCTCTTTGAAGAATACATACCCGAATGTAAAAAGGTGACACTACCCTATCACGGCTGTAGATTTGCTTTTCGTTTTGCGTCTCTCAACTACCAGTTGCAGCATCGTGTGCACTATCAGTACATGCTTGAAGGCTATGATGAAACATGGAAAGATGCCAATGTGCTGCGAGAGGCACAGTACGAGGATGTTCCAGGAGGCACCTACACACTCAGGATCAGAGCCTTTTTGTTAGAAACTCCAAATAAATATGATGAGCGTACCATCGAAGTGGTAATGCCACCTCATTTCCTATTGTCAACAAGTGCTATATGGATATACATGGGCATCGCAGCACTGTTGCTCTTGATAACTCTCTTTTGGAAACAAGAAAAAATGAAAAGATTGAAAAGGAAACAAGAGGAACAAACCGCATGATACCAACGAACGAACTTCTTGAAGACATCTATCAATCCATCCTCCTTGCCCCCCATTATCAGGCTGTCTATCAGTCACTCAATCACATCTTTCAAGTATGTATCAATGAGTGGACCAACCTGCCAGGGATTCATTTCGGTGGCACCTTCGCCAAAACAGATTACCTGCTCAAGGAGTATCACGCCGACATGCGCTTGAGGCAGCACGTCAACGAGGCACGAGTAAGACTACGCAAGCACCATACACTGGACAATGAGGAGTTGGAATCTCATCACTTGTACGATGCACAGGCATTGTGTCAGTTGGTGACGTTAGTCACAGGTGCAACTATTCCTCCGCAGTTAAAGGTGCTGTTACCCGGTGAAAGACACACCAAACAAGAGTTGCCACTTACAGAGTATCTCAGAGTCATTGTAGATGATTTTGACGAACATTTCCTGTACGTACGTGCCGACTGTACCTACACTGACATCATTCAAGTGTGCTATACTGGAGGCAAATACAACGTCCACTATCCGTACGACTGGAGCTACATTGCACAGTACATTCAAAAGGGCACCCAACTAAACATCATCCATCCCATTGAAAAAAACGGGGTCTTATATCCTGAACTGATCATCATTGAGCCCGATTGTCTGATGGATATATCAGCCATTGCTGCCTGTTTTGAAACCTACGGTGCCCATCCATATATTCATCTCATCAATAAGTTCAAGCCTGTACATGCCTCATCTGCCATTATGATGGGACACCTGGCTGGGCAACTTTTGGATGAAGCACTCTATCATGTCCACGATGATATTCCTTACAAAGAAAGTCTGACTCAGTTCTTCAAGACTCACACACAGCAACTGCTCACTGCAGAGTTAGCAGCCGACTTTCACCAAGAAGCACAAAAGCAGAAAAACAATATTCACAAAGCGCTCCACTCCACCCTGCCACAATTATTAAAGAACAGCAAGATAGCCTTTGATGAAACAGAAATCATTGTAGAGCCATCGTTCTACTCGGAAATGCTTGGCCTACAAGGTCGTATGGACTTCCTGCAATTGGATTACAAGGTGCTGATAGAGCAAAAGGCAGGCAAGGGAGGATGGCCACAACACGATGCCGAGACTCCTGTTCAGCAGCAAAAACACTACGTACAGCTACTGCTCTACGCACTGCTCATCAGATACAATTACAAAACACAGTACAAACAAAACAATCATGAGCTGTACTCATTTCTTCTGTATTCAAAATATCGTAACGGACTGATTGCACTGGGTTTTTCACCAGAATTGGTGTTTGAAGCCATAAAGATACGCAACCAACTGGCTGCAAACGAATTGAGATTCGCTCACGAAGGTGCTGCAATACTCAACACACTACAGGCTGAAGACCTGAACACGCTTCACTCTCGAGGAACTCTGTGGGAGAATTATCAAAAAAAAGAACTCACGGCATACCTGTCAACCATACAACAGGCACCGTCGCCTGAAAAGGACTATTTTCTCAGATTCTTTAGGTTCTTACAAGCGGAGTTCATCCTATCCAAGATGGGCAACCAATCAAAAGAGAATTCTGGATTTGCTGATAAATGGTACAGCAGCGTTGACGAGAAGGCACAAGCCGGCAACATCTTCCATCAAATGGAGTTAATAACCCCTAAATATGGCGAAACGGGAAAAATAGACCGCATCATACTGGGTTTTGATAAAAAAGGGAAAAACGACAGTACCAACTTCAGAATTGGCGACATCGTTATTCTATATCCATACAACGAGACTGAAGAACCCGATGCTACCCGCACCATGGTGTTCAGATGTGCCATCACCCAAATGTGTACTCGCACCATCACACTGCAACTGAGATATTCACAGGTGAGTGCCCACGTGTTTTGGAAACAAGGCAACAGGAAATGGGCTTTGGAACACGACCTTGCAGACTCCTCCTACAATCATTTGTACCGCGGTTTGTTTGCCATGCTAAAGGCACCAGAAGAACGAAGGCAGCTCATTCTCACGCAGAGAGAAGCCACACACGACAAACAAAAAAAAATAACGGGAAACTATGGCACGTTCAACACTCTGGCAGAAAAAGTAAAGCAGTCCAACGACCTGTTTTTGATTATTGGTCCACCAGGCACAGGGAAAACATCCTATGGACTGACCTGTACCCTTCAGGAAGAGCTAACGGAACCCGATACAAATATCCTCATTGCTTCCTACACCAACAGAGCCGTGGACGAGATTTGCAGTAAACTGGTGGAATTGGGAATTGACTTTATACGAATAGGAAACCCCTACTCTTGTGAAGCGGACTATCAACCATACCTGCTGAGTGAACTGGCAAGTCATTGCACCACCCTCAATGAACTCAAGGACAAGGTAGAAAAGACACGGGTGGTCGTTGGAACCACTACAGCCTTCAGTGCTGGAACCAACCTTTTTAAAATAAAACAGTTTTCACTTGCCATCATCGACGAAGCTTCACAGATACTGGAGCCTCACATCCTCCCGCTGCTCTGTGCTACCGACAAACAGGGGCAATGTGCCATCAAGAAATTTGTAATGATTGGCGACCACAAGCAACTTCCTGCAGTGGTGCAGCAAAGCGAGGAAGAATCAGCAGTAAAGGAAACATCATTGTTACACATCGGCCTCACCAACTGTCGTCTGTCTCTATTTGAGCGTTTGCTAAAAAAATATCGTCACCATCCAGATGTGGTGTATATGCTTACCAAACAAGGAAGAATGCACCAAGATATTGCCGCCTTCCCCAACAAGATGTTTTACAACAATAAGTTGGAAATCGTGCCATTGCCACATCAAACAGAACCGGCAATATGCACATGCTCTTCTGTGTCAGACAACTCTCAGCCATACAAAGAAAAAGGAGAAAGCAACTGCGAATGGCTGCACTGCATGGATACAGAACGCATAGCCTTTATCGACGTAAAAGAGTCGGGACCCAAATGTTCTGACAAGACAAACACTGCAGAAGCAAAGGTAATAGCACAAGCCCTGGTTCACATATACCGTCAGCACCAAAAGGATTTCACGCCCGACAAGACAGCAGGTGTCATTGTCCCCTACCGGAATCAGATAGCAGAGATACGCCGGCAGATTGCAAGCTATGACATCGACGAACTGGCAGAGATCACCATAGACACCGTAGAGAGATTTCAAGGCAGTCAGCGCGATTACATCCTCTATGGCTTCACCGTGAGTAAGCACTATCAGTTAAGGTTTCTTACAGCCACCACCTTTGAAGAAGAAGGCACAACTATAGACAGAAAACTAAACGTGGCTATGACCAGGGCAAGAAAACATCTGCTCATCGTTGGCAATAGTCATATTATTTCAAAGGTAGGCCTGTTCAAGCAACTGATAGACTATATAAAAGCTCGAAAATCCTTTGTTACATGGCACCCACAACAAGACTAAAGACATGCCAAGAGGAAGTAATCAGAAAGGCATACCCACCGCAAAGTGGAAGGTAAAGTCACGCGACATAACAGGATGTGCGATAGGGAAATGCTCACGGGGGCTCTCGTATGCAGGATTTACAGCCTTCATTCCCATATCGAAACGCAGTATAAAATAGTCGAAATTGAATCGGATACCCAAGCCATAGCCCACAGCCAGCTGTTCAAGGAACTCATCAAAGCGAAACTGTCCGCCGGGCTGGTCTTCATACTCTCGGATAGTCCATATATTACCTGCATCCACGAAAACAGCTCCGTCCAGTTTCCAAAAAAGATGGGAGCGCAACTCTAAATTGAAATCAAGCTTAATGTCTCCCGTTTGATTGATAAAGTCAATACTGCCGTCTCTGCCCACAAATTTGCCTGGTCCCAAGCTACGTACACTCCAGCCACGCACGCTATTGGCACCTCCTGAAAAATACCGTTTCTCAAAAGGAAGAATACTGCTGTTCCCATACGGATATGCCACGCCCACAGCTGCATGAAGCACCACGGTTGTATTGTCGTCAATGAGAAGATTCTTGGTACATTCCACATCTCCCTTAACATACTGGGCATAAGCAATGTTGAAAAGTTTGTTTTGTCCCAATTCGTTTTTGCTGAAGCGCAATACCCCCGAAGCCAATTGCAACAGGTTACCGGCAGTCTCTACATTGGTCTTGATGGCATAGCTTCCGTTGTTATAGGCAAACCCGAATCCCCATTTCATAATAAACAAGTCCTCATAATTGTATCTGAGAATGGCATTCCTGTTGCTTGTATCTTCCAAGTAGTCGATACGGAAACGGTCTGAGATCCAAGGCATAAACACATAGTTGAGCTGCAACAAATCCATTTGGTACTGGTCATGGTGGTTAGCATCATTCCATCTATAACGCCATGCCCACGACAACACCCGCCTATGATATTCCGGACGATTCTGCAAGTCATACATCAGCGACATTTCTGATGTTGCATTGGTACGCCTTACGAACCCCTTGGATAAGAATGGAGCTATGAACCTTGGAAACATCAGCTTCGTCTCCACGCTGTATTCCTCGAAATTATCATTGTGATAACCCTCCAGTCCTTTGATGGCTTCAAAAGCTCCACGAAGTTCTATAGAAAACACCTCCGAACCACGAAAAACATTCCTATTCTGGTACGTAAGCGAAGCAGCAGCACCCAAGTCACCAGCCGTATTGGTGCCCTCTGGCTGAAAACTGATAGAGCTGTTCTTGTAGCTGCTCAACTGCACCTGGCAGTCTAACAGGTTTGACTGGGGGTGCTCACGAAAACTGATATTGGTGTATTTCACAGACTGCAGTCGCCCAAAACGCTGGTAAGTACGCTGTAAATCCCGATAGGAATAATACTCGCCCGGTGTGACAAATGTATTGTTTTGCAACACTGAGGAGCGCAGATGCAACA
This sequence comes from uncultured Prevotella sp., assembly GCA_945827565.1. GTDB lineage: Bacteria > Bacteroidota > Bacteroidia > Bacteroidales > Bacteroidaceae > Prevotella. Next base: position 11,397 of record CALZNR010000003.1, on the reverse strand, counting down.
CACTGTCAGCATCTCCGCTGGAATAGGTCACGCTGTTGATGATATAGCGTGGATGACTCTTCTCCTCCTCATTGCGCAACTTGTACTTTCTAAGCACCAAGGTCAAATCAATAAAATTGGTGCCACGTATAGAATCTGCCACAAACGTAATGTAATCCTTGTTAAAATGATAATAGCCCTGGTTCAGCAATATCGTCGTAATACGCTGACGCTCATCATTTAACAGTTTCACATTAAACTTCATTCCAGATTTAATTCCAAGCGTCTTTGGATTATCTACATTCAGCAAGCGGGCAATAACCGTATCCAGAACCAGGTATTTCACCTCTCTGAGATAATACGGTTCGCCTGGCTGCAATGTATATCGGGTGTTGATCTTCTTTTTGTTGACAGTATTCTGAAACCCTACCTTGGCATTCATATATCCTTCACCACGCAATTCCTCGGTCAGAATGGCAGCAGAACGGACAGCGAGCAAAGAATCATAGACCACTGGCGGCTCACCCATGGAGCGCAGAAAGCGGTTGAACCACATAACGCTGTCCTTCCCCGAAAGCGAATATACATGCAGTGGTATTTTGAAACGTGAGAACCAGCGGGTATTCGGCTGCTGCTTCACAAGAGATTTCAGATTGGAGATGTTCACATAAGTTCCCTTCTGCACATTCTCCACATCCACCTTATGCAGAAGATACTCTCCTTCTGGGACGAACTTGGTACCAGCGCAAGAGCTTAGCAAAAGGAATACGAGAAAAACAACAAAGCAGGGGTAAATTCTCATCTCCAGAAATTTGAGGTGTATCCTATTCGGTGAATTGGATTGCAAAGTTAAAAAATATTTTGTAACTTTGCTGATGTTTATGGCGCTTTTTTGAAAGTTTACAATTATGATCAGCAGAAATCTTGCAAAATACATCCATTCCTTGGAACTGAAGAAGAACAGAAAAAAAGAAAAGGCCTTTGTGGCTGAGGGAGGAAAAATAGTGGAAGAACTGCTCCCACACTTCCAACCGCTTGTCATACTGGGACTTTCCTCCTGGATGGACGCACAGGCATGGGATAGCATCTCGCCATGTGAGCGCTATACCGTGACCTATGAAGAGCTGGAAAGGGTTAGTTTTCTACAACATCCACAACAGGTGATAGCCGTATTTGCCCTACCTGATGCGGAAGCCTCATTCGAGATTGACAATAGCCAGCTGTATCTTGCGCTTGATGGAGTGCAAGACCCCGGCAACATGGGTACCATCATCCGCATTGCCGACTGGTATGGCATCAAGACCATCATTTGCAGCGAAACCACTGCCGACGCATACAATCCCAAAGTGGTGCAAGCCTCTATGGGCAGCATTGCAAGGGTAAGGATGATATACACCCCACTACAGCCACTCCTCAGCAGTCTGCCTCAGCACTATCCTGTGTATGGCACCTTACTGCATGGCGAAAATATCTACACCACACAGCTAACGAAACACGGCATCATTGTAATGGGCAATGAGGGAAATGGGATAGGAAAAGAAACTCAGCAACACATTACCCGCAGCCTGACCATACCGAGATTTAATGCCGATGAGGGCCCCGAAAGCCTCAATGTGGCCATTGCCACAGCCATTGTATGTTCAGAATTCAGGAGGCTGTAAAGCAACACACCACCCATCTCCACGCAGCTACCTGCGGTATCTGATTTCGCGCAAGCCATGCGTTCCCATAAAGCGGCTCTTATCCACATAACCCGTAACGCCATTGATAATCCCCTTACAGGTGTATTGCCACATGATATACTCCTTTCCATCTTGCAGTTCCGGCTCATGCTCAGTATATTGTGCAATCATCAGCATATAGCCGTCAATGGCACCACACAGATGCTTGTTATAAAAATTGGTGAACGTGTATAGCAGTGGCTTTTGCTTATACACGGCTTCCACCATATCCAAAAACTTGAAGAGCGAATCACGAAAGGCTTCCGACGACAATCCGTTGGTGGTTTCTATATCAATCATCGGCACCAAGTCTTGCTGTCCGGGAAGGCATTGCGTCATAAAATTCTGCAACTGCTTCTTCTGTTCTGTAATGGGTCGATAAAAATGATAACTGCCCACTTTAAGACCATGCTTGTTCGCAAGTTCTATATTCTGCTCATACATTCTGTCAATGTGGTCGCCCCCCTCTGTAGCCTTGAGATAAACATAGGCAATGTGCTTGTCATCTCCCACAGCCTCCCAAAACACCTCTTTCTGGTAATGGCTCATATCGATGCCATGGATATGGGTACATGTGTCTTCACACTGCACATCGTAAGGAAACTCCACAAGGTCATCATCATCCGGGAAACGGGTCCCCGCAAAGACAGACAACACCAGCGTCAGGAAGAATATAGTGGTTGCAACTCTCATTATTTCATTTTTGCTCACAAAGTTACAAACAATTCACAAAATATGCGTACCTTTGCGACAAAATCTGCAAGACGATGATAAAATATATACTTAAGGTTTTGCCATTCTGGACGGTCATGTGCGTCCTTGCAGCATGTTCCTCTTCAGAAGATAATCATGGAGAGAAAAACCCTGACATTTTACCCAAAGCAGAGACCACGGTGATCATTTACATGGCAGCAGAGAATAACCTGTCGGGCACTGCCAGTGACAACCTTTCCACCATTGCAAACGCCTCAAAAACAGGCAACTTGAGCAACAACTACTTGGTTGCTTTTGTTGACAAGAAGTCTGCCTTACCATACGTAGCCTCATTCAAGGATGGAAAGGAAACAAGGGATTCGCACTATACGTGCAATGAGGATTTCATCTCTGCTGATCCCGAAAAAATGTATGAAACGCTGGCATGGATTCAAACACGCTACCCCGCTAACAACTATGCACTGATTTTATGGGGACATTGCAGCGGATGGCTCACAGAGAACGACACCATTGCCACCTCACAGCAGAAGAGCACTCTACAGCAAGCATACGGCATAGACTATGGCACTGACAATGCCGCTCCAAAAAGCATCTGGATAAATATACCTACACTTGCCAACACGCTCAACAGACTGAAAAAGTTCAAATATATCATAGCAGACTGCTGCAACTTCCAATGTGTTGAAGTGGCATACGAGTTGCGCCACTGCTGTGAATATACCATCGGTTCGCCTGCCGAAATGCCCAGCAAGGGAGTACCCTATGCAAAACTGGTGCCACTACTGTTTTACACCACAGAGCAGAACATGCAGTCTATCGCTGATGGCATTTTTAATCAGACAATCGAAGGGAAACACATCCCCGTTTCTGTGATCAAAACGAGCGAATTGCCTGCTTTGGCAAACAAGACCCAAGAACTGGTCAACATGCTCTATGAAGAGAACAAAGAGCCGTCTGTAAGTAAGGTAATTCACTACTTCTCTGACGGAACTGCCACGGGCAGGACCATGTACGATATGAAAGACATGTTCTACACCAACCTTTACACAGATGCAGCCACTGCCTATCAGCAATGGCTTCAAGCGTATGACAACACCGTCATCTATCAGAAGATTGACTACGACAATCCCGAATGGATAACAGACCCTTGGGGACCCAACATCAACTTCTATGTGATGAATATCCAGCCCGAAAAGTTTGGCGGATGCAGCATGTTTTTCCCACTGAAAAGGTATGACAGCGCCTCTTCATCATACGCAAGGAATTACAACAGGAACATTCTGAAACTGCAATGGCCGCACGCCATCGGTTTAGAAAAATACTGCACACCACAGTAAATAATTAAGCACAAAATCCAATTGGAAACAAATATTTTTGTAACTTTGCAAGCATGCATATCCTATACATGATGTGCAATACAACTAATTTTTCAGATATCTTATGGTAGAAAGAGTGGATATTTCCAGCGAGGAAAGGAAGAGTAACAGTTTTGTAGAACAACTGATTGAAGAAGATTTGGCCAATGGCAAGAACGGCGGAAGAATACAGACGCGATTCCCGCCAGAGCCCAACGGCTATATTCACATTGGTCATGCCAAGGCTATTTGTATGGACTTTGGTGCCGCAGAGAAATACGGCGGCATCTGCAATCTGCGCTTTGACGACACCAACCCGTCTAAGGAAGACACCGAATATGTAGATTCCATCATGGAAGACATCAAATGGCTCGGCTTTCACTGGGCCAACGTGTATTATGCCTCCGACTACTTTCAGCAGCTATGGGATCTGGCAGTGTGGATGATCAAACAGGGACTGGCCTATATAGACGAGCAGACCTCTGAACAGATGGCTGCACAGAAAGGCACCCCCACCACACCCGGCACGGAAAGTCCTTACCGTCATCGCCCCGTGGAAGAAAATCTGGAGTTGTTCAATAAGATGAATACACCAGAGGCTGTTGAGGGTTCTATGGTGCTCCGTGCGAAACTTGACATGAGCAATCCCAACATGCACTTCCGCGACCCAGTGATTTATCGCATTATACATACTCCACACCACAGAACAGGCACCAAATGGCACGCCTACCCCATGTATGACTTCGCCCACGGACAGAGCGACTTCTTCGAGGGTGTAACACACTCTATCTGTACCCTGGAGTTTGTACCCCACCGCCCCCTCTACGACAAATTAGTTGATTTTCTCAAAGAGTATAAGGGTGAAACAGACAATCTCCACGACAACCGTCCAAGACAGATTGAGTTTAACCGCCTGAACCTCACCTATACGGTAATGAGCAAGCGCAAGCTTCACACCTTGGTTGACGAGCATTTGGTGAGCGGATGGGACGATCCACGTATGCCCACAGTGTGCGGTATGAGAAGGCGCGGCTATTCTGCCCAGAGCATCCGCAACTTCATCAAGTCTATCGGCTACACCAAATTTGATGCCTTGAACGACTACGCCCTGCTGGAGGCTGCAGTGAGAGACGACCTGAATGCACGTGCTTGCCGCGTGTCTGCCGTGCTCGACCCCGTGAAACTCATCATCACAAACTATCCAGAAGGGCAGACGGAGGAACTGGAGGCTGTGAATAATCCCGAGAACGAGGCTGATGGCTCACATACCATCACTTTCAGTCGCAGCCTGTGGATTGAGCGCGAAGACTTTATGGAAGATGCTCCCAAGAAATTCTTCCGCATGACCCCCGGAAAGGAAGTCAGACTGAAGAATGCCTATATTATAAAATGTACTGGCTGCAAGAAAGATGAGAGTGGCAAGGTGGTGGAAATATATGCAGAATACGATCCCGAAAGCAAGAGCGGCATGGAGGGTGCCAACAGAAAAGTGAAAGGCACCTTGCACTGGGTCAGCACCAATCACTGTATGCCCGCCGAGGTACGCATATACGACCGACTTTTCATGGTGGAGAACCCCAGCGCAGACGAGCGCGACTTCCATGAACTGCTCAATCCCAACTCGCTCTGCGTGCTGAAAAACTGCTACGTAGAAAATTATCTGGCAGAAAAGAAACCGGGAGAGTTCCTGCAATTCCAACGCATTGGCTACTTCACGCCCGACTTGGATTCTACACCAGACAAACTCATCTTCAACAAAACTGTAGGTTTGAAAGACAGTTGGGCAAAGATGAACAAGTAATAGACATGAAACACACCGGCGACTCCTATTTCGACGACCCGTCGTTCAGACGGATGTTGGAAAACTATGAAGATGAGATGGCGCAAAACCGTCCCATCTTCATGGATATTGACGAGTTGGCGGACATTGCAGACTATTACAATCTGATTGGGGAATACGAAAAGGCGATGCAGGCCACAGAGATATCCATCCAGTTGCATCCCGGTGCCGTCTATCCCCTTGTTTTCAAAGCACACGAAGCACTGAATCGCAACGATGTGGCGCAAGCACGCCATTTTGCAGCTGCCATCATAGACAAGGAAGACATTGAATACAAATACCTTGTGGCTGAAATACTGATTGCAGAAGGTGACACCTTACAGGCAGACATTTATCTGGAAAACACCTATCGTGCCACCGCTGCCGAAGACAACGACAATGTGTGTATTGACTGTGCCAACCTGTTTTTAGACTACAGCCACACTGATTTGTCTTCCAAATGGCTCCAACGCTGCCACGATCACCACTCGGTTTCATACAAAGAAACAAGCGGAAAGATTCTCTACGTGCAGAAAAACTACAAAAAAAGCATTGAGATATTCAGGGAACTGATAGACGTCAACCCGTATGACGCACGATACTGGAAAATTCTTGCAGAGGCCCATTTCTACAATTACGAGATGGACGAAGCCATCCAGTGCATCGACTATGCCATAGCCATCAATCCCAACGATAAGGACTGCTATGGATTAAGGGGCGACTGCCACAACTATCTGGAAGATTATACCGAGGCTGCCAAATATTACAAACGTTATTACGAGGCTGACCAGAGCAACATCGACTTGAATCTTTCCTACGCCATAGCACTGATACACACCAAGCAATGCAATGAAGCTCTGGATGTTCTCAAACATATCGAAGAGGCTCTGGACTCATCTCAAAACCAGGGACAGAGTGTTTACACCGTATCAGAAGAGCGCACCATACAACTGTATATTGATTTGGCACTCGCCTATACCGAAATGGGCGATGAAGGGATGGTGCTCCGATGCCTGAAACATGCAACAAGCAACAGATGTACCCCCCAACAGTTAGTGGCTCAGGGGCATATCATGCTGTGCTTCAATCACATCGACAAGGCAAAAGAGCTATTCGTGAAAGCCATGTATCAGGAAAAAGAAAACGAAAAGCCATTGTTGTCAATGCACATAGCCGTATCGCTTTTTGACAATGGCTACATCGAACAATGCTACAAGATACTGAAGAAAAGTCTCTCTCTGTACAAAGAACCCATCATAGACACATGGCCATACCTGGCCCTCTGCTGCATAGAGCTGCACAGAAATGAGGAGTTTCTTTACTTCCTGAAAGAGGCTGTTGAAAAAGCACCTCTACAAACCCAGCAACTGCTGAAGGACCTCTTCCCCGCAGGAACGGAAGTGGACGAGTATTATGACTATATGTATAACAAAATCAACAACAAACTGTGAATTTCATTACCACGCTATTAGGCAATCTCAACTACGGCACCATCCTGTTTCTGATGCTGCTGGAGAGCACCGTAATCCCCGTACCATCTGAACTGGTGGTTGCACCTGCTGCATATCATGCCGCCGACGGACATCTCAATGTTTTTCTGGTGATTCTCTTTTCCACCATTGGTGCCGATTTGGGAGCTTCTATCAACTACATCGTTGCATTCTATCTGGGCCGCCCCATTATCTATCGATTTGCCAACAGCAAATGGGGAAAGATGTGCCTGCTGAGCCAAGAAAAGGTGGAACACAGCGAACAGTATTTCAACAAGCATGGCATGGTGGCCACACTGACAGGCAGATTGCTTCCCGGCATCCGTCATCTCATCTCTTTGCCAGCCGGACTGGCACGCATGCACTACGGCAAGTTTCTGTTGTACACCACTATCGGTGCGGGTGTATGGCACTCTATTCTGGCAGGCATGGGCTGGTACCTACATGCCGCTGTCCCCCCCGAGATGCTGGAAAGCAAGATAGACGAGTACTCCGAATTTATCAAACTGTTCCTGATTGCGGCAGTGGCTCTCATTGTCTTGTATTTCGCAGTAAAACACTTTGTCAACAAGAACAAGAGTAAGCAGTAACAACCTCATTTTTTTACTTGAAACCAACAAGGAAGAAACTAACAAAAACAAAATATTATGAAGCAGGAGAATCATGTAGTGATCATGGCAGGAGGCGTAGGCAGTAGATTCTGGCCTTTGAGCACCTCTGAGTGTCCCAAGCAGTTTATCGACGTGTTAGGCGTAGGCAAATCACTGCTGCAACTCACCATAGAAAGATTTCACGGCATCTGCAAACCAGAGAACATGTGGATTGTGACCAACAAGATGTATGTTGACAAAATCAAGGAACAAGCGCCACAAATCCCTGTCACCAATATCCTTTGCGAACCTTGCAGACGCAACACCGCTCCCTGCATTGCATACGTAAGCTGGCGCATCAAGTCACAATCTCCCAAGGCAAACATTGTGGTCACACCAAGCGACCATATTGTGACCAATATCCCAGAGTTTCAGAGAGTGGTTACCAACAGCCTGAAATTTACCAGCGAAACGGATGCCATCGTTACATTGGGCATCAAACCCTCACGCCCCGAAACTGGTTACGGCTACATTCAGGCAGACCTGTCAGCAGCCTCACTGCGCAATAAAGAACTCTTTAGAGTAAACTCTTTCAGAGAAAAGCCCGACAGTGCCACTGCACAGCAATATGTCAAGAAGAACTTCTACTTCTGGAATGCAGGCATCTTTATCTGGAATGTAAACACTATCGTCAACGCATTTCGGGTATATCAAACATCCTTAGCCAAGATTTTCGAATCGCTCATGCCCGTATATGGCACCGCAGAAGAGCAGGCTGCCATAGACCGCCTTTTCCCTGAATGTGAAAACATATCGGTGGATTATGCCATTATGGAGAAGGCAGAAGAGATTTTCGTACATCCCGCAGACTTTGGATGGAGCGACCTTGGCACATGGGGCTCGCTGCAACAGCAGGCACAGCACGACCTGTATGGCAATAGCAGCATCGGACCCGACATCAAGCTTTTCGACTCCTCCAACTGCATCGTACATACCACGGGCGAGAAGAAGGTGATTATTCAAGGACTTGATGGCTATGTCGTGGCAGAACACAACAACACCCTGCTCATCTGTAAATTGTCAGAAGAGCAACGCATCAAGCAGTTTATAGATTAAATCAATTACTTATACTTATTATCAATGGGTGGCACAGCGCCGCCACACACAAGAGTAATATCATTATGGAAAGAAAAGTTGCACTTATTTCTGGTATCACGGGACAAGACGGTTCCTACTTGGCAGAGTTTCTAATCAATAAAGGTTATGAGGTGCATGGACTGCTGCGCCGTTCATCCTCGTTCAACACGGGAAGAATAGAGCACCTGTATCTCGATGAATGGGTCAGAGACATGAAGAAAACAAGATTGGTGAATCTGCATTGGGCAGACATGACCGATTCTTCTTCACTGATCCGTATCATCGGCGAAACACAACCTACCGAGATTTATAATCTGGCAGCACAAAGCCATGTCAAGGTGTCGTTTGATGTTCCTGAATATACAGCCGACACAGATGCCGTGGGTGTGCTGCGCCTGCTGGAAGCGGTAAGAATCTGCGGATTGGAGAAGAAATGCAAAATCTATCAGGCATCAACCTCCGAGCTCTATGGCAAGGTTCAAGAAGTGCCCCAATCAGAAACCACACCCTTCTATCCTCGCTCCCCCTATGCAGTGGCAAAGATGTATGGATTCTGGATTATGAAGAACTACCGTGAATCGTATAACATGTTCTGCTGCAACGGTATCCTGTTCAACCATGAAAGTGAAAGAAGAGGTGAAACCTTTGTCACTCGCAAGATAACATTGGCTGCTGCACGCATTGCACAGGGCTACCAAGACAAGTTGTATCTGGGCAACCTGAACTCTCTGCGCGACTGGGGATATGCCAAAGACTACGTGGAGTGCATGTGGCTCATCATGCAGCAACCTGAGCCCGACGACTTCGTCATAGCCACTGGCGAATACCACACTGTAAGAGAGTTTGCCACTTTGGCTTTTCAGGAAGTGGGCATCAACCTGGAGTGGAAAGGCGAAGGAGTAGAAGAAAAAGGCTACGACAAGGCAACAGGAAAGATTCTCGTTGAGGTAGATCCCAAATACTTCCGTCCTGCCGAAGTGGAACAACTGCTGGGCAATCCTGCCAAAGCCAAGAAGATGCTGGGATGGAATCCCACAAAAACATCCTTCAAGGAATTGGTACACATCATGGTGGAGCACGACATGCGCTTTGTAAAGAAACTGTTTCACAGGTCACAAGAGCAATATTGATATGCTGACACCCAACAACAAGATATACATTGCTGGTCACCATGGCTTGGTAGGGTCTGCCATCTGGCGCAATCTGCAACAAAGGGGCTATAACAATCTCGTGGGAAGAAGTCATCGGGAGTTAGACCTTACCAATCAGGCGGCCGTCAAAAAGTTCTTCGACCAAGAACGACCTGATGCTGTGGTTCTTGCGGCAGCGTTCGTGGGAGGAATTATGGCAAACTCGTTGTATCGTGCTGATTTCATCATGCAGAATATGATGATACAGTGCAATGTGATTGGTGAAGCCTACAGGCATCAGGTAAAAAAACTCCTGTTTCTCGGATCCACCTGCATTTACCCCAAAAATGCGCCACAGCCCATCAAGGAAGAAGCCCTGCTCACCTCCCCTCTGGAATATACCAACGAGGAATACGCCATCGCAAAGATAGCAGGACTCAAGATGTGCGAGAGCTACAACCTGCAATATGGCACCAACTATATTGCGGTAATGCCCACCAACCTGTATGGTCCCAACGACAATTTCCACTTGGAAAACAGTCATGTAATGCCTGCCATGATGCGCAAAATCTATCTGGCAAAGCTGTTGCACGATAACGATTGGAACGCCATTACACGCGACCTGAACATCCGACCGGTACAAGGCGTCACAGGCTCTCATTCTCAGCAACAGATACGAGATATTTTGGCAAGCTATGGCATTGAAGACAATAAGGTGACCCTATGGGGAACAGGTACCCCGCTGCGTGAATTTCTATGGAGCGAAGACATGGCAGATGCCAGCGTACACATCTTGTTGAATATTGATTTTGCAGATATCATCGGTATTCCACAATACTCTTCCATCTGTTTTGGCAAAAAGTCAGACGGTGCCATAGACCGCAACAGCAGTGAAGGACGTGGCGGAGCATTGCCACACTTAGGCGAAATACGCAACTGCCACATCAACATCGGTACTGGCAAGGAAATCACCATCAAACAGTTGTCAGAGTTGGTGGCAAATGCCGTAAGCTTTAAAGGAGAAATTGTATTCGACAGCAACAAACCCGACGGAACACCACGCAAACTGGTTGATGTGAGTAAACTACATTCATTGGGATGGAAGCACCAAATTGAAATCAACGAAGGTGTAAACCGCTTATTCCAATGGTATCGCTCCACCTTGGCATAATCTCGGGAAATTCTCTGGAGAATCGGAGGACGAAACGGCGCTCTCTAAATGTGAAAATATTATAAATATTAAGCTCTATTTTTAACATTTAGAGGTAATAAAAGAACCTGAAACTGCATAAATATACACTCAAACTGTATAATTATGCAGTTTTAAGGGGAATGCTTTGCACTTCAATGGTTGTCACTTTGCATCCCAATGGTTGCCTTTTTGCATTGCTTCCTCCAACAAACTTTTTCCTGACTTCGTCACTCACAAAATACGTATTTTATAACTGGTTGATAAACAATA
>CALZNR010000002.1 GCA_945827565.1 uncultured Prevotella sp. | reverse complement strand
GATTTCTGCCTGTCTCGTGGGCTCGGAGATGTGTATAAGAGACAGGTGTTTACACCAAGTGGCGAATCAAGTCTTCGCGCTCTCCGGGCAGCAGATCTACCACGGGAATCTCTATCATGGTGTAGCATCCGGGTTGCAGGCGCATGGTGGCACGTGCCACGCCCACCAGAACCTGTGCGGTGAGGGCGGGGTTGTTGATGCTCATGTCGAAGCTGATGCGCTGGTTCTGTGTTTTTCCGCTCACACCCTTGCGCACCATGTGCACGCCATGTCCCATATCGCGCACGGCATCCACCGATTCCACGGCAAACACGTGGGTCTCATCGCTGGCAAAGTAGGGGTCGGCCTTGATGTCGGCAGTCACCTGCTCCAGTGTGGCACCCTCTTCCAGTTCCACATACACCATGCGGCGATGGATGCCCTCGCCCAAGGGGATGGTCATGCTGAGAGCATTCTTCACGCCCTTCTTGGAGCGCACGCACACGCTGTGACCCATCGACATGCCAGGGCCAAAGTTGGTGTAGCTGAGGCCCTTGGGTGCCAAAGCCTGCATCAGGGTGCGCACCACAGAGTCAGAGCCCGGATCCCAGCCGGCGGCAATCACGCTCACAGCCTTGTGCTCCTTGCAGATAGGCATCAGGGTGGCACGGTAGTCGCAGATAGAGGTGTGGATGTCGAAACTATCTACCGTGTTGATGCCCATGGGGAGAATCTGCTTGGCATATTCCTCGCAGCTGCGTGTGGGGGTGCAGAGAATTGCCACATCCACATCTTTCAGTTCTGTGATGTCTTTCACCACGGCATATTCAGCAAGTTCTGCAGGCTTGTTTTCTGCACCGCTGCGGCGCACCACGCCAGCTATTTCAAAATCTGCTGCTTCTTGAAGTGCCTCTAACGTGTAGCGGCCGATGTTGCCATACCCTACGATGGCTGCTCTAATCTTTTTCATGTTGCTTTGTTGTTTTTTTGATATTGTGTTGTATTTGAGTTAGTTTTCCCGTATTTGCTTGTGCCGCTGGCATTGCCCCCTGTTTGGATGCTATGGGATGCGCTGTTGGCGAAAAACGTTGCAAATGTACAGAATTTGTGTGAAATATGTGGCAATATGTCACGATATTTTTTGCGATAATGTTGCCCCATGCCATATTATACTGAGTGAAAGATACAATAAACAAGCTTGCGGTGCGTTATATTTCACGGTGAGGTGCGCCACAAACCGCCCTTGCCAAACCATCTTCAAGGAGGGTTGGATAAATAACCACCAAAAAACAAGAACAGCACGATGATAGACTATATCAAAGGTGAATTGACCGAACTCAATCCTGCGCAGGCAGTGGTAGAAGCCGCCGGGGTGGGCTATAGCATGGGCATATCGCTCAACACCTATACCGCCATTCAGGGGAAAAAAGATGTGAAGCTCTATGCCTATGAGGTGATAAGAGAGGATGCCCACCTGCTCTATGGCTTTGCAGGAAAGAAGGAGCGAGAGATGTTTGAACTGCTCCTCAGCGTGCAGGGAGTGGGAGCCGCCACCGCCCGCATGATGCTCTCTGCCATGAGTGTGGCAGAACTGTGTGGCTGCATCTCTACAGGCAATGAGCGACTGATAAAGAGCGTGAAGGGCATAGGACTGAAAACGGCACAGCGCATCATCGTGGAGCTGCGCGACAAGATAGTGGCACTGGGCATTGCCGAGGAGATACCTGCCGGTGGTGCCGTGGCTTCGCCCATTGACAATGTGGTGAAGGATGAGGCTGTGGGCGCACTCACCATGCTGGGCTTTGCACCCGCTCCGTCGCAGAAGGTGGTGGTGCAGCTGTTGCAGGAACATCCTGATGCACCCGTGGAACAAGTGGTAAAGATGGCACTCAAGCTGATGAAGTAGCAGTGCTCTTGACGACAGAAGCAATACATTGAGACGCATAACATACATACTTATCTGCTTGCTGGGAGTGGTGGCTTTGGCTGCTCCGCAAGACGATAATACCCGCAAGAAACCAGCTCCCAAGGCGCAGCCACGCATCGTGGCTGCCGATGACAGCATCCCCGACTCCCTGCTCCATGCAAGGTGGCGGGTGAAGCGCACTGTGCCCGTAACCACGGAAGACCTCGACTCCATGTCGCTCGACCTGAAGACACCCGACAACCTGAAACCGCAGGTGGTGTATAACGACACGCTGGGAGGCTATGTGCTGGGCACCAAGATGGGAGACACCTATCTCAACGCACCTGTGCTGATGAGCCCCGAGGAGTATATGCGGTGGACGGAGCACCGGGAGGCACAGGCATTCTTCAGGAAAAAAGATGCAGAGAACACTGCCAGTCAGGGCAAGGAGAAGTTCTCGTTCAGCGACATGAAGTTCGACCTTGGACCAGCCGAGAAGATATTTGGTCCCGGCGGCGTGCGCATCAAGACACAGGGAACGGCAGAACTCAAGGTGGGTGCCAACCTGAAAAGCATCGACAACCCCTCGCTGCCCATCAGAAACAGGAAGACCAAGGCGTTTGACTTTGACGAAAAGATAAACCTGAACCTCAATGGCAAGGTGGGCGACAAGATGAACCTGAACCTGAACTACAACACCGATGCCACCTTTGACTTTGACACCAAGAACATCAAACTGCGCTATGAGGGAAAGGAAGACGAAATCGTTAAGCTGGTAGAGGCGGGCAATGTGACCTTTCCCACCAACTCCTCGCTCATCAAGGGTGCCAGTTCGCTCTTTGGTGTGCGCACCGACCTGCAGTTTGGCAAGCTGAAGTTGCAGGCAGTGCTCTCGCAGAAGAAATCCACCACCAAGAGCGTGTCGTCGAAGGGAGGCACACAAACCACCCCCTTCGACATTGATGCCGCCGACTACGAGGAGAACCGCCACTTCTTTCTGGCGCACTTCTTCCGCAGTCATTACGACCAGCACATGCGCACACTGCCCCACATCACGTCGGGCGTGTCTATCACGCGCATCGAGGTGTGGGTAACCAACCGCAGTGGCAACACCACCAACACACGCAACATCATTGCCCTTGCCGATTTGGCGGAGAGCAAATACACCAGCAACACCACCCAGTGGGGAGCATCAGCCATCGAGGTGGTGCCCTCCAATGCTGCCAACCTGGAGTATCAGCAGATGGTGAGCCAATATGCAGCGGCACGCAATATCGACCAGACGAGCGATGTGCTGGGAGCCATTCCCGGCTTCTCGGGCGGTGTGGATTATGAAAAGGTGCAGAGTGCGCGCCTGCTCACCTCATCAGAATATACGCTGAACAAGTCGCTGGGCTATCTCTCGCTCAAAACGGGACTGCAACCCGATCAGGTGCTTGCCGTGGCATACGAATACACCTACAACGGACAGACCTATCAGGTGGGTGAGTTTGCCGCCGACAACACCAACACCTCCGAGGCACTCTTTGTCAAGGCACTGAAGAACACCAACAACAGTCCGCAGATGGCCAACTGGCGACTGATGATGAAGAACGTGTATTACCTTGCCTCTACGGTGGAGAAAACAAAGTTCCGTCTGGATGTGAAGTATCAGAGCGACACGGCAGGCGTGTATCTGAACTACCTGCCCGAGACCTTCTCTGCCACATCGGGAGCCAAGGAACCGCTCATCAAGGTGATGGGCTGCGACCGTCTGGATGCCAACAACAAGGTGCGCTCTGATGCCAAGTTCGACTTTGTGGAGGGCTACACCGTGCAGAATGGACGCATCTTCTTCCCCACCGCCGAACCCTTTGGCGAGGGAATGAGAAACGCACTGAGAAGCAGAGGACTGTCTGACGAAAAGATAGAGAAGTACGTGTTTCAAGAGCTCTACGACACCACACGCACTGCCGCCAAGCAGGTGGCAGAGAAAGACAAGTATCGCCTTTCTGGACAGTTCAAGGGCCATGCCGCCAACGTCATCTCCCTGGGAGCCTACAATGTGCCGCAGGGTTCGGTGGTGGTCACCGCCGGCGGTGTGGTGCTCACCGAAGGCTCCGACTATAGCGTGGATTATTCGGCAGGCGAGGTGACCATCCTTAACCAGAGCATCATAGATGCAGGCACCTCGGTCAATGTGAGTTTGGAGAGCGACACGGAGTACGGTATGCAGCGCAAAACCATGTGGGGACTGAACTGGGAGTACGACTTCTCCAAGGAGTTCCAGATAGGAGGTACCTTTATGCACCTGCACGAGCAGCCGATGACCTCGAAGGTGAACATGGGCTCCGAACCGCTCAACAACTTTCTTTGGGGCGTGAACCTGAACTGGAAGAAAGAGAGCCAGTGGCTCACCAACATGCTCGACCTGCTGCCCGGACTGCATCTCACCAAGCCCTCGCAGATATCCTTCACAGGAGAGTTTGCCCAGCTCGTTGCCGGACAGGCCAGTGGCACACAAGACAATGCCTCGTATATCGACGACTTTGAAAACACCAAAAACGGTATCAGTGTTATCGACCCCAAGTCGTGGGTGCTCTCCAGCGTGCCCTCCATGTTTGCCGAGCACAGCGACAAGGCAGGGCTCACGGCAGGCTACAACCGTGCACAGATGGCATGGTACACCATCGACCCCATCTTCACCTACCAGAGCAGCTCGCTCACCCCGTCGCACATCAAGGGCGATTTGGAACAGTTGTCAAACCACTATGTGCGTGAGGTGTATGTCAGCGAACTCTATCCCAACCGCGACCAGAGCACCTACAACGGAGCCACCTCTACACTGAGCATCCTCAATATGGCATACTACCCCTCGGAGCGTGGTCCGTATAACTTTACCACCAACATTGGCTCCAACGGATACTTCACCACACCGCGCACCAAGTGGGGCGGTATGATGCGCAAGTTGGAGACCACCGATTTTGAATCTGCCAATATAGAATATGTGGAGTTCTGGCTGCTCGATCCCTTTATCTACACCAACATGCAGCCCAATGCGGCATCCTATGGCGGCGACCTGTATCTCAACCTTGGAGAGGTGAGTGAAGACGTGCTGCCCGACGGAAAGAAATTCTACGAGAGCGGTATGCCTGTAGATGGCACCAGCAGCTTAACCACCACCCAGTGGGGCAAGATACCGGTGCAAGCCACACAGACCTATGCCTTTGCCACCACATCGGGCTCACGTGCCAAGCAGGATGTGGGACTGAACGGACTTACCGATGAGGAGGAGCGCAGTTTTGAACCCTACGCCACCTTCAACAACTATGTGAGCACCATCACCAACGACAGCATCCGACAGGCATGGAGCATAGACCCCGCCAACGACAACTACCACTACTACCGTGGTTCTGACTTCGACCAGGCGCAAACCCCCATCCTTGAGAGATACAAGCGCATTAACAATCCGCAGGGCAACTCTCCCGACAACGACAACAACAACGAGAGCTACGACACCTCGTACAAAACCACACCCGATGTGGAGGACATCAACCAAGACTTTACCCTCAACGAGTACGAGCGCTATTTTGAATATAAGGTGAGCATACGCCCCGAAGACCTCAACGAGAACAATGTGGGCAACAACTATATTGCCGACGTGCGTGAAACGAGCACGCGCCTGCGCAATGGAAAGACCGAAAAGGTGAAGTGGTACAAGATACGCATACCCATCAACGATGCGCAGCGCACCAAGGTGGGCTCTATCAGCGACTTCAGTTCCATCCGCTTCATGCGTATGTTCCTCACCAATTTTGAACTGCCCATCGTGCTCCGCTTCGGCAGTCTGGATCTGGTCAGGGGCGAGTGGCGCACCTACACCAACCAGCTCTCTGCCACCTCGGCAGGTACAGCCTCTATGGAGGTGAGCAATGTGAATATAGAGGAATATACCGACAAGCAGCCCGTGAACTACGTGCTGCCACCGGGCATCAGTCGTGTGACCGACCCCTCGCAGCCGCAGCTGGTAGAGAGCAATGAGCAAGCCATGTGCATCCTTGTGAAGAACATGAGCAAGGGAGAGGCAAAGGCAGTGTATAAGAAAACCAATCTGGACCTGCGCCAGTACAAGCGCCTGCAGATGTTTGTGCATGCCAACGCCTTCCAGCAGAACACCACCAACCTGCAAAACGACCAGTTGGCTGTGTTCATCCGTCTGGGCAGCGACTACAAGAGCAATTACTACGAATACGAGATACCACTGAAACTGACACCGGCAGGGCACTACTCACAGGAAGACCGTGTGTCGGTGTGGCCGCAGGAGAACATGCTCGACATAGACCTCACTGCCTTCACCTCTATCAAGAAGGCACGCAACAAGGCAAAGGCGGTGGGAGGAGCCGCCTATACCCGCGAGTATTCAGAATACAGTGCCGACAATCCTTCGCACCGCATCTCTGTGATGGGCAATCCCACACTGGGCGAGGTGAAGACCATGATGATAGGCGTGCGAAACCTGACCAACCAGGAGAAGTCGGGAGAGGTGTGGGTCAACGAACTGCGCCTGCGTGAGTTCAATAATAAGGGAGGCTGGGCTGCCAGCGGTGCGCTGAACATGCAGCTCTCTGATTTCGGTACCATCAACCTCACTGGAAAGATGGTGACCGAGGGCTTTGGCGGACTGGAAGAGTCGTTGGCACAGCGCTCCATGGACGACTACAAAACCTATAGCCTTACAGCCAACCTGGAGCTGGGCAAGTTCTTCCCCGACAAGGCACAGGTGACAGCACCCCTCTATTACTCCATCACCAAGGAGGAGACACGACCCAAATATAATCCGCTCGACAGCGACATGGAGCTTTCTGATGCGCTGGATGCCGCTGCCAACAAACATGAGAAAGACAGCATAGAATCGCTGGCAGTGACACGCACCACCAACACCAACTTCTCGCTGTCTAACGTCAGGGTGGGTATCAAAACAAAGAGGCACCCCATGCCCTACGACCCAGCCAACTTCTCGTTCAGCTACAGTCACTCGCACCGCTATACCACGGGCGAGACCACCGTGTATGAGAAGGAAGACCAGTGGAAGGGCTCGCTCAACTATACCTACAGTCCGGTGTACAAAACCTTTGAGCCCTTCAAGAAGCTCAAGGGAAAGAGCAAGTGGCTGGCATTCCCGAAAGACATTGGGTTCAACTATCTGCCGCAGAATATCTCGTTCAACAGCGAGATTACTCGCAGCTATTACGAACTGCAGGAGCGAGATATGGAAACACTGCAGAGCGGAGTGGGAGAGAGCACACTGCCCCTCTCGTTCAGTCAGCAGTTTCTCTGGAACCGTGAGTTTGCACTGCGCTGGGATCTTACCAAGAACCTGCACCTCGACTTCCAGTCGGCCACCCATGCAGAGATAGAAACAGCCGACGGACCGGTGAACAAAGACCTCTATCCCGAACAATATCAGGTGTGGAAAGACTCGGTGTGGCACAGCATACGAAATCTCGGTAGGCCGCTCGACTATCAGCAAACATTCAATGCCTCGTACAAGTTCCCCCTGAACAAACTGCCCATCTTTAACTGGGTGAATGGCGATGCAAGCTACAATGCCAACTACTCGTGGGTGCGTGGCACAGAGCTGAGCGACGGCTCCACCTTGGGCAACACCATCACCACCCACCGCACGCTCAATATCAATGGCACCTTCAACATGGAAACGCTCTACAACCATATCCCGTTCCTGAAGAAAGCCAACGAGCGATTCAAGAAAAGCACGGCAAAGACCGTTACGAAGAACAAGAAGGCAAACAAGCCCAAGGGCATGGACGTGCGTGCCAACAAGCTGATGCAGCCCGACAAGGCCGCCGAAAAGAATGTCAAGGCACTGGAGAAGGAGAAGAAGGAACTGCCCAAAAACAAGAACACCTTCCAGAAGGAGCTAAGCCTGAAACCAGACACCACCATCACCGTGACGCACAACAAGAAGAGCAAGCGACTGATAGTGAGTGCCCGCACGCAAGACGGCAAAGCCTATGAGGTGAAGTACAAGGTGGTGGATGCCAACAAGATTATCATCAAGAGCAACGACTCGGTGAACATCAAGCTGAGCATCACACCCAAGCAGCCTTTGGAAAAAGAGTGGTGGTACAGTCCTGCACAGTATGCCGCCCGCTTCCTGATGATGGTGCGCAATGTAAGCATCTCTTACCGCAACCAGTATGCCATGACGCTGCCAGGCTTCCTGCCCGATGTGGGCGACGCCTTCGGACAGCGCACGGGCGATGTGATGTCGCCAGGTCTGAACTTCGCTTTCGGTCTGATAGACGACAGCTATATCAGGAAGAGCTATGACAACGGATGGCTGATGTGTGCCGACAGTGTGGCCACTCCTGCCACCTCTACGGCAGCAGAAGACTTGCAGATACGCATGACCCTGGAGCCTATACGCGACCTGAAGATAGACCTCAATGCCAGTAGAACCACCAGCAAGTCGCACAGCATACAATATATGTACGCAGGTATGCCTACCACCCACAGCGGCAGCTTCACCATGACAACCTGGAGCCTGGGCAGTGCCCTCGAGGGCATGGGCGATGCCAACAACGGTTACCACTCTGCCACCTTCGAGAAGTTCTGCCACAGCATCGAGGGCTTCCGCCAAAAGGTGCAGGCACGCTACGAGGGGGCGGTATATCCTGCAGGAACGGTGCTGGCAGACGGGGTGAACCTTGGTGGAACCACCTATAACCCCAAATACGGACAGGTGAATGCCTACAGTGCCGATGTGCTGATACCCGCATTCCTCTCTGCCTATACATCATCGGGAGGTTCGTCGGTACTCGACATCTTCCCCTCGCTCAGACGTATGCTGCCCAACTGGACGGTGCGCTACAGCGGCTTAGGCAAACTGCCATGGCTGCGCGACCATTTCAAGAGCGTGAACCTGAACCACGGCTACAAGAGCGTGTTTGCCGTGGGCAGCTATGCCTCGTTCAGCACATGGCAGGAGTATATGAACGGCTTGGGCTTCATTAAGGAAACATCTACGGGCAACCCCATTCCCAGCAGCATGTATAATGTGAGCACGGTGAGCATCAACGAGGCTTTCTCGCCCCTGCTCGGTGTGGATGTGACGCTGCAAAACAACCTCACCTGCAAGGTGGAATACCGCACCACCCGTGTGCTCACACTCAGCACCACCAGCGTGCAGATAAGCGAAGCGCTGAGCAAAGACTGGGTGATAGGACTGGGCTATAAGATAAGCAACTTCAACCTGTTTGGAGCAGGCTCTTCGCGAAAGATACGTGGAGCGCAGAGAGGAAGGGGCAACAAGGCAAACAACCAGCAGAACCAGACTGCCACCAAGCGTAGCGGCACATCAGGAGTGAACCACGACCTGAACATGCGTCTCGACATCTCCTATCGCAAGCAGGCTGCCATTACCAGAGATATTGCCACCATCACCAGTTCGGCAAGCAGTGGAAATACCGCTTTCAAAATGTCGTTCATGGCAGACTATACGCTGTCTAAATTGCTCACACTGAGTGCCTACTATGACCGGCAGACCAACACCCCGCTGCTCTCCAGCAGTTCTTATCCCACAACCACCCACGACTTTGGCTTCAGTCTGAAGTTCTCGCTCACCAGATAGTGTGTGGCAGGCTGTATTTTGGGAGCAGAGAGGGCAGAGATGCCTGTGGCATTGTTGTCGCCCAGGATGCTGATGGTGAGTGGTTTGGCAGGAATGGTGACGGTGTTTTTGTCAAAAAAATATCATCCTTGTTTTCATCGTGCTTTATTCTTTGTTCTCCAATTTTTTTATTTACTTTGCATAGACTAACCAGAAGAAACAATGTATAAACACCTTTTGATTGCGGCAACAATGCTGGCAAGCAGTGTGCAAACACTGTGGGCTGGAGTAGAAAAAACTGCACGCGGCATGGTGGTGAGCATAGACAATGCTGCACGGGGAGAGGCAAGAACCATCAGACTATCGGTGGTCAACGACCGTGTGGTGAGGGTAGAGGCCACCCCCGACGACACCTTTGCCGTGAAAAACAGCTTGATGATAGTGCCCGAAGCCCTCAGTAACACTGCCTCATGGCAGATGAGCGAAGACGGCAGTAGTGCCACACTTGCCACCAGGCATCTCAGAGTGGCAGTGGATAAACGGAGCGGGCGCATCACCTTTACAGATGCAACCACAGGAAAGATGTATCTGCAAGAAACAGCCAAGGGAGGAAAGACCTTTGCTAAATACACATCGGCACAAGCCATGCTGCCACCCCACTATACCCCCTCGGCACCCGGAGAGCTGAACTGGGGCAAGCAGGGCAATCTGAGCCGTATTGCCGAGGAAGACAGAACAGGCTACACGTGGCGTGCCCAGTTTGAAAGCAGTGAGGATGAAGCCTTCTACGGACTGGGGCAACACCAGGCAGAAGAGATGAACTATAAGGGGAAAAACGAAGAACTGTTTCAGTATAACACCAAGGTGTCGGTGCCCTTTGTGGTGAGCACCCGAGGCTACGGACTGCTGTGGGACAGCTATTCTTACGGCAGATGGGGCAACCCCGCCGACTACCAACAGCTGCACAGGGTGCTGGCACTCTGCGACAAGCAGGGAAAGCCCGGCGCACTGACAGGCACCTATACCGACAAAAACGGCAGGCAGGTGGTGAGACGGGAAGACTCTATCTACTTTGAACACTCGGGGGTGATAGGACTGCTGCCACAAGAGATAAAGCTTAACGGAGGAAAGGTGGTGTATGAGGGAAGCATAGAGGCCAAGACCACCGCCGACCACCACTTTATACTGTACTACGCAGGCTATGTGAGGGTGATGGTGGATGGCAAAGAGGTGGTGGCAGAGCGATGGCGCACCGCATGGAACCCCAATGCCTATAAGTTTGTGCTGCCACTGGAAAAGGGCAGGAAGGCGGCACTGCGCATAGAGTGGAAGCCCGACGGCGATGTGTCGTACTGCGGACTGAGGGTGGCTGTGCCTCAGAGCAGAGAGCAGCAAAACCGTGTGAGCATCTGGAACGAGATGGCAAAATACATGGACTACTACTTTATCTGTGGCAACGACATGGACGAGGTGATAGGTGGCTACCGCACACTTACAGGCAGGGCACAGGTGATGCCCAAATGGGCACTGGGCTTCTGGCAGAGCAGAGAGCGCTACAAAACACAGCGTGAGGTGGAGGAGACACTGGCAGAGTTCAGACGCCGACACATCCCCATCGACAATATAGTGCAAGACTGGAACTACTGGGCAGACGACCAGTGGGGCAGCCATGAGTTTGAACCATCTCGCTTCCCCAATCCGCAGGCAATGATAGACAAGGTGCATGAGCAGCACGGCAGGCTGATGATCTCGGTATGGCCCAAGTTCTATTGCAACACCCAGCACTACAAGGCCCTCGATGCCAAGGGATGGATGTACCAGCAGGCAGTGAAAGACAGCATACGCGACTGGGTGGGACCAGGCTACATAGGCTCTTTCTATGATGCCTATTCCGCAGGAGCCCGCCAGCTGTTCTGGCAGCAGATGGACAGCAGTATGTATTCCAGGTTCCATGAGGGAGTGGATGCCTGGTGGATGGATGCCTCGGAACCCAATGTGCGCGACTGCACCCCCATAGACTACCGCAAGCAGCTCTGCGGACCCACCGCCCTGGGCACCAGCGACGAATATTTCAACGCCTACAGCATAGTGAATGCCGATGCCATCTATCACGGACAGCGCAGCGTGAATCCCAACAAGCGCGTGTTTCTGCTCACCCGCAGCGGCTTTGCAGGACTGCAGCGCTACAGCACAGCCACATGGAGCGGAGATATAGGTACACGCTGGGAGGATATGCGTGCACAGATGACAGCCGGACTGAACTTCTCCATGTCGGGCGTGCCCTTCTGGGGAATGGACCAAGGGGGGTTCTGCGTGGAAAACAGATACGTCAAGGCACAGCAGCTGTTCGACAAGACCGGCAAGGAGAACAGCGACCTGAAAGAGTGGCGCGAACTGCAAACCCGATGGAACCAGTTTGGCTGCTTCATCCCCCTGTATCGTGCCCACGGCCAGTGGCCACGAAGAGAGGTGTGGAACATTGCTCCCGAGCAGCATCCCGCCTATCAATCCATTGTGGCATACCACCGCCTGCGCTATCAGCTGATGCCCTACCTCTACTCCATGGCAGGATGGGTGCACCATCACAACTACACCATGCTCAGAGGACTGGCCATGGATTTTGCCGAGGATGAACGCGTGAGGGAGATAGGCAACCAGTGGATGTTTGGACCCTCGCTGATGGCGTGTCCTGTGGGTGCCTACCAGTGCTATCGCCGACAGGTGTATCTGCCCAAGCCATGCGGATGGTACGACCTGTTTACAGGCAGGCACTACCGGGGAGGAACGGAGATAGAGGCAGAGGCACCCTACAGCCGCATCCCCGTGTTTGTGCCCGAAGGAGCCATTCTGCCCGTAGGACCAGAGATGGAGTGGAGCGATGAGAAACAGCCCGAGGAGATGACCCTGTATGTGTTTGCCGGTGCCAACGGCAAGTTTGAACTCTACGAAGACGAGGGCACCAACTACAATTATGAGAAGGGGGCGTTCTCTACCATCGGCATAAGCTACGACGACAGGCGGGGAGTGCTCACCATAGGAGCACGAAAGGGTCAGTTTGCCGGTATGTTGCAGCACCGCACCTTTCATGTGGTGTGGGTGGGCGATGGCGTGAAGCCACGACAGGAGCACGAGGGTGCACCGCTGATATTGGGCGGCGCAGAAGAATTGAAACGCCACACTGTGAAATATCATGGCAGGCAGGTGAGCGTGAAACTGAAGAAATAAATCAAAAAAAATACTTCCGAATGAAAAGAATGTTAACCATTGCACTGCTTGCTGCAACGGCTGTGGCAGCAGAGGGACAGACCTATCTTGACCCCCAGGCTCCGTTAGAGAGCAGGGTGCAGGATGCGCTGAGCCGTATGACACTCCACGAAAAGGTACAGATAGTGCATGCACAGAGCAAGTTCTCATCGCCCGGCGTGCCCCGCTTGGGCATCAAGCAGCTGAACATGGCAGACGGACCTCATGGCATACGTGCCGAGGTGGACTGGAATTCATGGAACTATGCCAAGTGGACCAACGACTCTTGTGTGGCATTTCCCTCACTCACCTGCCTGGCTGCCACATGGAACCGTGAACTCTCGGGCAGCTATGGTCATGCCGTGAGCGAGGAGTTTGCCTATCGCGACAAGAATATCATGCTGGGACCCGGTTGCAACATAGCACGTATGCCCCTGAGCGGCCGCAGCTTTGAATATACTGGCGAAGATCCCTATCTGGCGGGAGAGATGGTGGTGCCCTATATCCAGCGGGCGCAAGCCAATGGCGTGGCGTGCTGCTTGAAACACTTCTTCCTGAACAACCAGGAGGTGGGGAGATGGAACACCAATGTCAACGTGAGCGAGCGTGCCGTCAACGAGATCTATCTGCCTGCCTTCAAAAAAGCGGTGCAACAGGGGCGACTGTGGACCATCATGGGCTCATACAACAAATGGAACAACGTGTGGTGCTGCGAAAACGACTCGCTGCTCAACAAAATACTGAAGAAACAGTGGGGCTTCGACGGTGCAGTGATTAGCGACTGGGGTGGAACCCACCACACCTGGGAGGCAGCCACCGGCGGACTGGACATAGAGATGGGCACCGACACCAACGGAAAGACCGAAGACCGCAGCAAGGGCTACGACTACTACCACCTGGCCAACGCCTACGAGCAGGCGGTGAGAAGTGGCAAGATATCCATGGAAGTGGTGGATGAAAAAGCGGCACGAGTGCTGCGCACCATCTTCCGCACCGTGATGGGACCGCGACGCACGCAGGGTGTGATGTGCTCTGACGCCCATTATCAGGTGTGCCGTGAGGTGGGACAAGAGGGCATTGTGCTGCTCAGAAACCAGAAGAACATACTTCCACTGGAGGCTTCAAAATATCAGCGCATACTGGTGGTGGGCGAGAATGCCGTGCGCAATATGAGCAATGCCGGCGGCTCTTCAGAGTTGAAGACAAAGTTTGACATCTCGCCCCTCAGCGGATTGCAGGCACTCTATGGCAACAAGATAAGCTATGCCCAGGGCTACTACTCGGGCAAGGCATACTATGGCAGAGTGGATAAGCTGAACGCAGCCAGGCAAGACTCGCTGCACAACGATGCCGTGGAGAAGGCAAAGCAGGCAGACCTTGTTATCTTTATCGGTGGACTGAACAAGAACCACAGGCAAGACTGTGAAGACGGCGACCGCGAGAGCTATGAGCTGTCGTACGGACAGAGCGAACTCATCGAACGCATTGCCAAGGTGCAGAAAAACATTGTGGTGGTGACCTATGGAGGCAACCCCTTTGCCACACCGTGGGCAGACAAGGTGGCAGCCTTTCTGCACTGCTGGTATCTGGGCTCCATGTCGGGTGCCACACTGGGCGATGTGCTCTCGGGCGCTGTCAACCCCAGTGGCAAACTTCCCATCACCTTTGCCAAAGAGCAAAAAGACTTCCCCTGCTTCCAGTATGGCAAGGAGGTCTATCCCGGGGTGAACAAGCAGGTGTATTATAAAGAGGACATCTATGTGGGCTATCGCTGGTTTGACACCAAGAAGGTGGCGGTGCAATATCCCTTTGGCTTTGGACTTAGCTACACCACCTTTAAATATGGCAAACCCGTGCTCAGCGCCACCGAGATGAGAGCAGATGGCAGCATAGAGCTGAGTGTGGATATCACCAACACAGGCAAGCGCGAGGGAAAAGAGACAGTGCAACTCTACATCGGCGACGAGCAGTGCAGCGTGGATAGGCCCACCAAGGAGTTGAAAAACTTTGCCAAAGTGGAGCTGCAGCCAGGCGAAACAAAGACCGTGAAGTTTGCCATCCATGACGACGACCTGAAGTTTTTCTCGGAAAAGGAGCATCGGTGGGTGGCAGAACCCGGCAAGTTCAAGGCCTATGTGTGTGCCAGCGTGGCTGATGTGCGGGGCACCGCTGTGTTCAACTTGAAGTAGTTTTATAAGCGGCAGGTGTCATCGCCTTGCAGAATTTTGTGTACCTTTGCACGAGAATTGCAGATATATATAATAATGAGAAACAATTTTCACAAGCCCTCTGCCGGCGATTACGACCACTTTGAAGTGACAGAAGAGAGCACCCTGTTGGCGTTTCTGTTGGAGCATGTCAAGGACACCAAGAGCAAAATAAAAGCCACGCTCAAAGGACGGGGCATCAAGGTGAACGGCAAAACAGTGACACAGTTTGACTATCCACTGGCTGTGGGCACCAAGATAGCCGTGAGCAAGACGAAGAAGAACAGGGAGATATTCAAGAGCCGCTATGTCAACATAGTGTATGAAGACCGCTGGATAGTGGTGGTGGAGAAACAGGCAGGCATCCTCTCCATGGCGGCAGGGCACTCATCGCTCAATGTGAAAGCCGTGCTCGACGACTATTTCAAGAAGAGCGGACAGAAGTGCAGGGCGCATGTGGTGCACCGCCTTGACAGAGACACCAGCGGACTGATGGTCTATGCCAAGGACATGGAGACGGAGCAGATACTGGAGCACCACTGGCACGATATTGTATATGACCGCAGGTATGTGGCGGTGGTATGCGGCGAGATGGAGCAGGATGAGGGCACCGTGGCCAACTGGCTGAAAGACAACAAGGCGTATTACACCTACTCCTCGCCCGTGGATAATGGCGGAAAGTATGCGGTGACCCACTTTCGTGTGTTGCGGCGCACCACCGACTTCTCCTTGGTGGAGTTTAAACTGGAGACAGGCAGGAAGAACCAGATACGTGTGCACACCGCCGACATGCAGCATCCCGTGTGTGGCGATGTGAAGTATGGCGATGGCACCGACCCCCTGCACCGCTTGTGCCTGCATGCCTACATGCTGCACTTTGTGCATCCCATCACCAACGAGCGCATGGAGTTTGACACCATCATCCCACCAGTATTCATGAAACTGTTTTGAGCGATATGACTTCCACCTACATGTTCTATATCCTTGCCTTTGTGGCTGTGGTGGTGGCTGCCATCGTGATGAAAAAGGTGACAGGCTGCTTCATAAAAAGTGTAGTGCTACTCTTGCTCCTCTCTGCCACCGCCCTCTATTATTTCTATTTCCGTGAATAGGGCAGGGCAGGAGATGATGAAAAGGAAAAAAGAAAATGCCGAAATTCCATGTAGAGGAATTTCGGCATTTTACACAGATGTATGTGCGCCTGATAGGACTCGAACCTACACGACCGAAATCACCAGATCCTAAGTCTGGCGCGTCTGCCAATTTCGCCACAGGCGCAAAAGATGGTTGCAAAGGTAGCGATATTTTTTCAATTCTCAAACAATTTGGCGGCAAATTCCAGAATGGCATCATTGTTTTTGATATAGTCTTCCTCGGTGATATCCACCTTGTGGTGAGGGGCAATGCCAAACTCAGTGCTCTGCTTGTCCTTGTCGTACATGGGACAGGCGGAGAAGCGCACCGCCCAACCGTTGGGCAGGGAGTTGCTGAAGGGCATACCTGCACCGCCACCCGTAGAGTCGCCAACGATGATGGTTTGTGGCAGCGCTTTCATATACTTCACAAACTCATTGGCAGCACTATATACCTTGCGGTTGGTGAGCACGCACACACGCTTGTGCCAGCGCAGGTTTTCAGAGGGTTGCAGCCATTGCTCCTCCATGTCAGAGAAGTCTTGATGGCCTTTGCCTGTTTTGTGCTGCATGTAGCCCACCAAGGTAGGTTCGTTGACAAATCGTGCCGCCAACTTCTCTGCGTTGGTGAGCAAGCCTCCGCTGTTGTTGCGTACATCGATAATCAGTCCTCGGCACAGCATGAAGGAGGCGAGCACCTCGTCCAGATTGCCCTCTCCGAATCCGTTGTTGAAGCTCTCATAGTAGAGGTATCCCACGTTGTTGGGCAGCACCTTGTATTTCAGTGATGAGGCTATCTTGTAGTCGGTGCCCATGTATTGTCGCCAGAGCAGTTCGCTGAAGTTGGCTGGATGGTCTTCGTACCAGCTCCAGTAGCGTGCAAAGTCGTAAGAGGTGGAGAGGTTGACATGCCCGTCGCGCAGCTGCGACAGCATATCGCTGCACACCTCGAACAGTTGGGAACTGTTCATCTTGTCGTGGATACGTGGGGCATAGGTGGCATACACTTGGTTCCAGTCCAGGGCATACACCTCTTTCTTGTAGTCAAAGAAGCAGTAGTGCTCATCAAGAATTTTCCACAGTGCATCGAAATTTCCTTTGGGCGTGTTGGGCATCTCCTCCTCATCGATGCAAGAGATGCACAGCAGGGGGAGCAACAGGTAGGCTAAACGAAGAAGAAGGGTGGATGTGCGCATAACGGACAGCAAGATTATTTGGGTTGGATCATCACACCCACCATGCAACGGTGTGAGTAGATGTGTTGTTTCAGTTGGTTGACAGCAGCCTGGCGCAGGTCGGCCAAGTAGCCTATCTGCAGTGCACAGCGCTTGGCAATCTGATAGTTGAACATCAGTTGTAGGCGGAAGTTGGGTGCACTGACAAAGGTGGTGGGCACGATGTTATGGTCGTTGTTGCCACGCGAGAAAATCTCGTAGTAGGACTGTCCGTAGTTAGGGCTGAACATTACGCCCGCCAAGGGCAGTTCTGCCTCAGCTCTCACCCCCGCCTTGCGCCCTGCTATCTGGGTGTGCCATCCTGCTGCCACTACAGGCATCAGGTACAGGCCTAAGCGCACTTGTCCGGGATTGTTGCCTCCTAATGTGTTGTACAAAGCCCCTATGTCAGTGCCCACAGCTCCACCAGCCTCAAGGATGAGTGGTGTTTGCCATGGCTGCCATTTTCTGAGGCGTGCTGCTGTGAAGCGGTAGCAGGCTTCCAGCATCTTGATGTCGTGACTGCGGTCGCGGGTGACGCCCACCGAAGCCTGGTGCTGAAGCAGGGTGTACCACCTGCGGTGGGTGCGGTGGCGTGACATGGTGGAGAGAAAGCTGAACCCCGTGCCGCTGAAATGCTCTGCCGAGAGATAGGTGTCGAGCACTTTGGTGGGGCCCAGTCCCACCATGTAGGTGGTCTGCTTATAGGGTGTAGAGATGCTGTCGGCACGCTGTGCCCCAGCGCTCTGCGGATGGCAGAGCAGCAAGCACAGGGCAGTACATAGCAGTGAGATGTGACGCATGGTGTGGAGAATTAGTCAAACAGGTTGAGTTGCCCGGTCATCTCGTCGATAATCTGCTGTTCCGACTTGCCAGCATCAGGGTCCAGATTTTCTGGGGCGTTGTCTGCGGCAGTTTCTTCATTGCCATCGTTTCCTTCCTCCGCAGGTTCTGGCACAAACTTAGGTTCCAGTTCCTCGATGGCTTCCACCTGAAGGATGGTGAGGCGTCTGCCACGTGTCTTGTAGCTCCTCAGCACGCAGAACTCATCCACATCCACCTTCATAGGCTCGTGCTTGGCGTCGTTTCCGCCGAAGCTCACTTGCAGCATGGGGTAGGAGGTGTCGGTGAGCAGAGCCAGTTGGTTGCGCTTGTTTTCGCCCATGATGCTCAGCTTCTTCTTGGAACTCTCCATACAGAAGCGTTTGATGAAGGGATAGCCACCGTTGTCGAAGTCGTAGATGACAGAGGTCCACACCTTAGAGGCCTTGAATTTCTCTATGCGCAGGATGTTGTCTTCGTAGTGGTTGTTCACATCGAAGTTGGTGGTGTAGAACGTGCCGTCTTGCAATACCACCAGTATCAGGTCGCCGTCGTTGAACTCGCCCAGCAGTGTGCCGTGCTCATCGTAGTTCAGCCTGTTGACATCGGGATCGAACCACACCATTCTGCCTCCCAGTGTGGAGTGGCCATGACTTTTCAGTCCGATGCGGTTTACCTCCTTCTTGGTGAAGAGCGTTCCCTGAGAGTCTCTGCCACGGATGGGCACTTCAGAGAAGTCTTTTTCCAGGAAGATGCTCGACCTGCGGCGCATGATGTTGGCTGTGGGTTCCAGGGTGGCTTTGATCACCTCAGCCTCACCGTTGGGATTGGCAGTGAAGTACATCACCTTAGAGCCCGGAACCCCCTTGGTAAGGTTGTACAGGCGGTCGCGTGTGATCGACGAGATGCAGAAACGCTTGATGTAGTAGGGGCCTTTTTTGCCACTTCGATACACCATATTGTAAACGGTGCGCTTGTCGTTGCGCTTGAACACCTGTACGTGCAGGATGTTTTTGCCAACAAATATCTTGTCGGCCACCTTCACTATCTTGCAGTTGCCATCCTTGTAGAAGATGATGATATCGTCGATGTCGGAGCAGTTGCACACAAACTCGTCTTTCTTCAGTCCGGTGCCCACAAAGCCGTCGTTGCGGTTGATATACAGTTTCTCGTTGGCTTCCACCACGGTGGTGGCAGCAATGGTGTCAAAGTTTCTTATCTCCGTTTTGCGTGGGAAAGCCTTGCCGTATTTGTCTATCAGACTTTGGAACCACTTGGCAGTCACCTCTACCAGATTGTTCAGGTCGTGCTCTATGCCCTCTATCTCCTCTTTCAGGCGAGCCATTAGTTCATCTGCCTTCTCCTTGTTGAACTTCAGTATGCGCTGCATCTTGATTTCCAGAAGTCGCAGAATATCTTCTTTAGTCACCTCGCGCACCAACTGCGGGTAGAAGGGGGTGAGGCGCTCATCGATATGTTCGCACACTGCATCCACGTTGGGTGCCTGTTCAAACTTGCGGTCCTTGTAGATGCGTTCTTCGATGAAAATCTTTTCGAGTGATGCAAAGTGCAGTTGTTCCAACAATTCGCCACGCTTGATTTCCAGTTCCTGTTTGATGAGTTGCTTGGTGCGGTCGGTGGCATGTTTCAGCACATCGGTAACTGTCAGGAAGTGGGGCTTGTTGTTGTCAATGACGCAACAGTTGGGTGATATGTTTATCTCGCAGTCAGAGAAGGCATAGAGTGCATCCAGCGTTTTGTCGCTCGACACTCCCGGTGCCAGATGTACCAATATTTCTACCTCTGCCGCTGTGTTGTCGTCCACCTTGCGCACCTTTATCTTGCCCTTCTCTATGGCTTTCAGAATGGAGTCGATAAGGGTGGATGTGGTTTTGCCGTAGGGTATTTCCGTGATGGCGAGTGTCTTGTTGTCGCGCTTTTCTATCTTTGCCCTCACCTTTACCACGCCTCCTCGTTGCCCGTCGTTGTATTTCGACACATCAATGCTGCCGCCGGTGGGGAAGTCGGGATAGAGTGTAAAGGGCTCGTTGTGCAGGTAGTTGATGGCGGCCTGGCACACCTCGCAGAAGTTATGTGGCAGAATCTTTGACGAGAGACCCACAGCAATGCCTTCTGCGCCCTGTGTGAGCAGCAGTGGAAACTTTACAGGCAGGGTGATAGGCTCCTTGTTTCTTCCGTCGTAAGAGAGTTTCCACTCTGTGGTCTTGGCATTGAACACGGTGTCTAAGGCAAACTTGGAGAGGCGTGCCTCGATGTAACGGGGTGCAGCGGCACGGTCGCCCGTGAGAATATTTCCCCAGTTACCCTGCGTATCTACCAGCAGTTCCTTTTGTCCTATCTGCACCAGGGCATCGCCGATAGAGGCATCACCGTGGGGGTGAAACTGCATGGTGTGTCCCACGATGTTTGCCACTTTGTTGTATCTGCCGTCGTCCATGCGCTTCATGGAGTGCAATATGCGTCGCTGCACAGGTTTCAGTCCGTCGTCGATATGGGGCACGGCGCGCTCCAGTATCACATACGAGGCATAGTCGAGAAACCAGTTCTGATACATGCCGCTGAGATGATGCACCACAGAGGCATCGAACCTGTCTGCAGGTGTGTAGTCAGAGTGTGCTTCCTCCTCCTGAAGTTCTTCTTTGTTGAAATCGTCGCTCATAATAGTAGATGTGTCGTTCGCTGCAAATTTACTCATTTTTTCTGCAACAGCCAAACGAAAAGTTCCTAACCTGCATTATAGCAAACCGTTCATCAGGCTGGTTGACTCTACAGTTAGGAGTGATATGGGCAGAAAAAGGGGTAAATCATCTAAAAGTTTGTTGGGAT
>CALZNR010000001.1 GCA_945827565.1 uncultured Prevotella sp. | reverse complement strand
CACACTGCATATCGTCGGCAGCGTCAGATGTGTATAAGAGACAGGCATATACCTATACCGCCACCGCCAGCGTTGCTATACACGTAGGAGCTACGCTTAAGATTATCGACACCATGCCCGATAGTTTTGAGATGGACTATGACAAAATGGAGGCAGCCATCACCGAGCGTACAAAGGTGATAGTACCCGTGGATCTGGGCGGTGTAGTGTGCCACTACGACCGTATTTTTGAGGCTGTGAACAACAAGCAACACCTGTTCAAACCATCCAACGAAATTCAAAAAGCTATCGGCAGAGTAGTGGTGATGAGTGATGCTGCTCACGCACTTGGCGCAACCAGAGATGGGAAGATGTGTGGAGAGATAGCTGACTTTACCTCCTTCTCTTTCCATGCCGTAAAAAACTTCACCACAGCAGAAGGCGGTGCACTCACATGGAGAAATATCCAAGGCATCAGTAATGAGGACATCTACAAGCAGTTTATGCTGCTCTCTCTGCATGGACAGAGTAAGGATGCTTTGGCAAAAACACAGATGGGAGCATGGGAGTATGACATCGTGGCACCACTCTACAAGTGTAACATGACAGACATCATGGCTGCCATCGGACTAGGACAATTTGAGCGCTATAGCTCTATGCTGCAACGCAGACGAGAGATTATAACCATGTACAACAAGGCTTTCGAGAAACTTCCGATACAAACACTGCCCCACTACACCAGCACCTCTGCCTCAAGCGGACATCTGTACATCATGCGAATGCTGGGGCGTGACACCGACTTCCGAAACAGTGTGATCAAACAAATGGCTGAACGAGGAATAGCCTGCAATGTACATTACAAGCCCCTACCCTTGCTGACAGCCTACAAGAATCTGGGGTTCGACATCAAGGACTATCCCAACGCATACCACCTGTATGCCAACGAGATTACACTGCCTCTGCATACACTACTGACCAATGAAGATGTGCAGTATATCACGGAAAACCTCATTGACATCCTTGCTCATGATACCATATAGGAATTGTCTGAAAAGAACTTTTGACATACTGTTCAGCAGCATAGGGCTGTTGATGCTTTTACCTGTGTTTTTGGTGATGGCAGTCTGGATAAAAGCAGATTCTGAAGGACCCGTATTCTATCGACAGGTACGGGTGGGGATGCACGGAAAACTCTTTAGAATATTCAAATTCCGCTCCATGCGTCTTGGCAGCGATAAAGCCAGTCAGATAACCATAGGCGAGAGGGATTCAAGAATCACCCGCTCGGGCATCATCATCAGGAAATATAAACTGGACGAACTCCCCCAACTCATCAACGTGTTCATAGGTGACATGTCGTTTGTGGGTCCACGTCCAGAGGTGCCAAAATATGTGGACCTATATACGGAGGCACAGAGGCATGTGTTGGATGTGCGCCCTGGCATCACCGACATGGCATCTATCAAATACATCAATGAGAACGAACTACTGGGCAAGGCAAATAATCCCGAGGATTACTACATCCATACCATCATGCCCGACAAACTGAGCATCAATTTGGAATATGTAAAAAACAACTCTTTCATGGATGATGTGACCATCATATTCAAAACTCTGTCCAAAATTTTTTAGAACCACCTTTTTATCATGCGCATATTTCACAAACTCATCAGTTGGTATTTCAGCCGCAATGCTCTCCCTTATTGGTGCATTTTGGCCACCGATTGTATGATTCTGCTGTTCTTCTACTTGTTTGGCTATTACTGCTTTCTGGGCGGTGACGGCGTGGTGGAGTATTTCTGGCAGAAATTTGGAGTCATTCTGGGCTGCTTATTTTTCTATCTGATAGGTTTCCGCCTGCTTCACACTTACTCCAACGTCATCAGATATTCCTCCTTTGTAGATCTGTATCACATTGCTCTGGCAAATATCATTGGCACGGTCTGTGTGATTGCTATCCGCTTGATATTTTTGGAATCAGAAAACCTCATATTCCCAGGCTTGCGCATCACCCTTTTTGCATTCTGCTTTGGTACTATGACGATGTGGGCAATGAGAGTGCTGGCAAAGACCCTGTTTGATGTGGTGGATGTAAGTGTGAACGCAAAGAGCGTGTATATCTATGGCACACAGGCTCTGAGCGTGAGTATTGCAAAAGGAGTAAGAAACCTGCACCCATCGAAGTATATCGTGAGAGGATTTATTACTCCCAACGACAAGGAGTGTAAAAGGTATCTGGCAGGACTTCCTATCTTCAAGGTGGACAACTATCTGATTAAGCGGATGAAATACGATGATATTGAGGGTGTCATCGTTTCGCCACATGCCACAATAGAATTCTGTGCAGACCAGGATTTTGTGAACGAACTCACCGATAACGGCATCAAACTCTATATGATGCCTGATGAGGTAGAATGGGACGGTGTATCACCTTTAGACCATAACATAACACTGCACGAAGTGGATGTGGAAGAGCTATTGCCACGCAAACAGATAACCATCGACATGGAAGCCATTGCCCAAGGGCTTTGTGGAAAAACCATCCTCATCACAGGTTCTGCCGGTAGTATTGGCAATGAGATTGTGAAACAGATTGCCAAATTCAAACCCAAACAACTGGTACTGATTGACCAAGCCGAAACTCCACAGCATGATGTAAGCCTGATGATGGCCAACCAATGGAAAGACATACAGGCAGAAACCGTAGTGGCAAGCATTTGCAACAAACACAAGATGGAGCACTTGTTCAAGGCATACCGACCCGACTTTGTATTCCATGCAGCCGCCTACAAGCATGTGCCCATGATGGAGAGCAATCCCAGCGAAAGCATCTACAACAATGTGATGGGAACAAAAATCATTGCCGACTTGGCTGTGAAATACAACACCAAGAAATTTGTGATGATATCCACCGACAAAGCCGTGAACCCCACCAACATCATGGGATGCTCTAAACGCATCTGCGAAATCTATGTTCAGAGTTTAAACAAGGCTGAGAAAGATGGAAAGGTGCAGGGCAATACCCAGTTCGTGACCACACGTTTCGGCAATGTATTAGGCTCTAACGGTTCTGTTATTCCACTATTCAAAGAACAAATCAAAAGAGGAGGTCCCGTTACTGTGACCGACCCCGAAATAGTTCGCTTCTTCATGCTTATCCCTGAAGCATGCCGCTTGGTGCTTGAAGCTGGAGTAAAAGGAGATGGAGGAGAGATTTTCGTGTTCGACATGGGCAACCCAGTAAAAATAGCCGACTTGGCAAAGCGAATGATTAAACTGAGTGGAGCCCAAAACGTGGAGATTGTATATACTGGTCTGCGTGAGGGAGAAAAACTGTATGAGGAAACACTCGCATCATCCGAAGCAACACTTTCCTCCTTCCACGAAAAAATACGCATTGCCAAAGTGCGCGAGATGGACTATGATACCGTAAGCAAAGCCATAGACAAACTCATAGAACTGAGCAAGAGTGAAGATGAGCTTGTTATTGTAAAGAAAATGAAAGAAATTGTACCCGAGTACAAAAGCAATAATTCCAAGTTCTGTATATTGGACAAGGACACTACACTATGACAAACATTTACAAAAGAGGTTTCGACATATTTTTCTCTCTGCTGGGCATCATACTGCTTTCGCCTGTGTATTTGGTGATATACCTTGCTGTTAGGATAACAGAGGGTTGCCCAGTGATATACAGTCAGGAGCGTATTGGATTGAATGGAGAACCGTTTCTGATTTACAAATTCAGAAGCATGGTCAACAACACTGAAGAGAATGGCACTCCTATGCTTGCAGAGGAAGACGACTGCCGACTCACCAGAATAGGTAGGATACTGCGCAACACCCATCTTGACGAACTGCCACAGCTGTGGAATGTGCTGAAAGGTGATATGAGTTTTGTGGGGCCACGCCCAGAGCGCAAGTATTTTATCAAGAGGATTATGGAACACGACAAGCGCTACGAACTGCTGTATCAAGTGCGTCCAGGCATCACCTCAAATGCCACCATTTATAATGGCTACACCAATACCATGGAGAAGATGCTACGCCGATTGGAAATGGACTTGCACGATATGTCTCACCAAAGTCTGCTGTCAGACATCAGAATCATCGCAAAGACCGTGTTAAGCATTATGGGCATCAGACGATAGATAGCTGTATATCTCCTGTGTCCAATCCGCACCGTTTATCGGACAGAAGGTGTGAATACCTACCTGACTTGCCGCAGCTACATTGCGAGGACCATCATCTACAAACAAGGTGTTTTGAGGCAAAATCTGTTCTTGCATCAAAACGTGTCTGAAAAAACTTTCATCGGGCTTCATCATTCCGCATTGATAACTGACATAACAAGCATCCATATAGGTGGCCAAAGAGCGCCCACGTCCGTCGAAACGACTGCTCATCACCCATCCCATCATAAAAGGGTTGGTGTTTGAAAGCAATATCAGACGATAGCCCTCGGCACGCAGTTTTTCAAGAGCTTTCAGATTGCGCTGTGGCAACTCAGCACAATAGCCCATCCAGGCATACTCGCATTGATCGTAGGTCAACTCCTTGCCCACCAGCAAGCTCAGTTCCTTGCGAAACTCCTCTGCACTGATCTCTCCCATCTCCAAGGCACCGAAGATGCCAGTTTGCGTATAAGCATCCAGACGCGAGGCAGCATCCTTCAGACCGAGTTCTTCAAATCGACTTACAGCCTGTGCATGATCCAAGGTGAGTATAACTCCCCCCAAATCAAAAATAATGTTCTTTATCTTCATAGATATTTTGTTCAGTTAGATTGTTGCCTATTTTAACCTGCCTTACAGGAATTGTGATGTCAAAACAGGTTCAGTTTATTCTCACGTGCCTCTTCAAGAGAGCGCAGATGTACCTGCCTGGTCTGATAGTCGGCACGCAATTTTTCATATCTTTGGTGCAGAGATGCTATATAGGATTGGTTGTTGGCATCCAACAGGTGAGATGCCACGATAGGATTTTGCGAAGCATCCTTCACCCACACCACTTCACCATGATACAAGGGAGCCAACCTAAGTGCCACGTAAAGCTCATTAGTAGTGGCTCCGCCTATCATCACTGGCACCGTGATATGTGCTCTGTTGAGTGCTTCAATCACATGTATCATCTCTTCCAAACTGGGAGTAATCAGTCCACTCAGTCCCACTATATCTGCCCGATGTTCCAACACTTGTTCCACTATCTGCTCTGCTGGTACCATCACTCCAAGGTCTATCACATGATAGTTGTTGCACGCCAATACCACCGAAACGATGTTCTTGCCTATGTCGTGCACATCTCCCTTGACCGTGGCAACGAGCACCGTGCCAGCCTTGGTAGGCATACCACTGTTTTCTTGCTCGATATAAGGCTGCAATATGCCCACTGCCTGCTTCATGGTACGTGCCGACTTTACCACCTGTGGCAGGAACATCTTACCATTTCCAAACAGTTCACCCACCTGGTTCATGCCGCTCATCAGCGGCCCCTCTATGATATCCACCGCCCTGTTGTAAGTATGAAGTGCCTCCTGCAAATCAGACTGCATATAGTCTCCCACTCCTTTGACAAGTGATTGCACAATACGCTCTTCTATACTTTCTGGTCTTTCAGCTACTGGTGTTTGCTTTACTGCATCTCCGCCCGCTGTTAGAGCAACTTTCCTACGCTCTTCCTCTGCCTTTATTTCATCAGCGAGTTGCAATAGGAGGTCTCCAGCATCGTGTCTTTTGTTTAAAATTACATCCTCTATCACGCTCAGCTGTGGTGCAGGGATATCGCTGTATGCCACCTTAGCATTGGGATTTACAATACCAAAATCCATCCCCTTTTGCATGGCATGATACAGGAACACTGCATGCATTGCCTCCCGGATGTAGTTGTTGCCTCTGAAAGAGAAAGAGAGATTGCTCACCCCCCCGCTGACATGTGCTCCTGGCAGATGCTGTTTAATCCACTCTGTGGCACGAATAAAGTCGAGAGCGTAAGAGGCATGCTCTTCCATCCCCGTTGCTACAGCAAGGATATTGGGATCGAAAATAATATCTTGTGGTGCCATCCCCACCTTTTGGGTCAACAGGCGGTATGCCCTTTCAGCTATTTCTATGCGCCTTTCATAAGTGGTAGCTTGCCCTTGTTCATCGAAACACATCACCACTGCTGCTGCTCCATGACGCTTGATAAGGGCTGCATGTTCAAGAAAAGCCTCTTCGCCCACCTTCAAGGAAATGGAATTGACAATACACTTACCCTGCACACACTTCAAGGCAGAGGCAATAACTTTCCAGTCTGATGAATCAATCATCACAGGCACCGCCGCAATATCAGGTTCTGATGCAATAAGATTCAGGAAAGTGGTCATCTCTCTCTCAGCATCCAGCAGTGCGTCGTCCATATTGATATCGATGACCAATGCCCCATCCTTCACCTGCTTGCGAGCAATGGCAAGAGCCTCCTCGTATTTCTTTTCATTGATAAGTCTTAAAAACTTGCGTGAACCTGCCACATTACACCGCTCACCCACATTGACAAATCCTGTGGTGGCATTGACATACAGAGGTTCCAAACCTGCAAGTTGCATACACTTATCCTTTGCAGGCACTGTTCTGGGCTGTTGACCCTCGGTCAAGGTTGCAAAGCTGCGGATAAACTCATCGGTAGTACCGCAACAGCCTCCAAGTACATTCACCAAGCGCTCTTCAATAAAGCCTGCCACATGTGCAGACATCTCTTCTGCCGTCTCATCATATTCGCCCATGCAGTTGGGCATACCCGCATTGGGATAAGCCACCACATAGCATGATGCCTTTTCCGAGAGAATGCGCAGCAGTGGCTTCATCTGCTTGGCTCCCAATGAGCAATTCATGCCAACGGCAAAGATAGGCAGGGTACTGATAGTGGCAAGGAAGGCCTCAATGGTCTGTCCACCCAACATTCTTCCGTTGCCATCACTCACTGTAATGGAAAGTACAATGGGCAACTGCACCTGTTTCACCTCCATTACTGCCACGGCAGCAGCCACCGCAGCCTTAGCATTCAGAGTGTCGAAAATGGTTTCTATCAACAGCAGGTCAATCCCTCCCTCTACCATAGCATCTATCTGCTTGCGATAGGCAGTGTAGAGGTCATCATAGCAGATGTCACGTGCAGCCGGATTGTTCACATCTGGACTCAGAGAGCATGTCTTGTTGGTGGGCCCTACCGAACCAGCCACCCATCGGGGCTTCTCAGGAGAGTAATACCTGTCTGCCATCTCCCTGGCAATTCTGGCACCTTTCAGTGCCATTTCACTGCTCTCGGCTTCAAGACCATACTCCGCTTGAGATATGACCTGACTGCAAAAAGTGTTGGTGGTGATAATATCTGCTCCAGCCTCAAGATATCTGCGGTGAATCTCTGCTATGATTTGAGGCTGCGTGATATTCAGAACATCGTTGTTACCCTTCAGTTGTTTCTCAACCTTTGCAAATCTTTCACCCTTAAACTCTTTCTCACCTAATCCGTATTGCTGTATTGTGGTGCCCATGGCACCATCAAGAATCAATATTCTCTGTTGTAAAATGCTTTCAAAATATGCTTTATCCATAAGGCGATATTTTCTTGGCTCTATCCATCTCCCTGCGGTCTTCCTTTTCCTTGAGAGTTTGTCGCTTGTCAAATTCCTTTTTACCTTTGCAAAGGGCTATATCCATCTTTGCCCTGCCATGCTCATCAATAAAAACCAACAGAGGCACAATGGTGTAGCCTGTTTGCTTTGTGGCACTCTGCAGTTTGCTTATTTCCTTTCTGTTGAGCAGCAATTTCCTGTCTCTTTTTGCCTCGTGATTATTATACGAGCCATAGAAATAGGGGGTTACATTCATCCCCTTTACCCATACTTCTCCGTTGTTGATATAACAGAAAGAATCTACCAGACTTGCCTTTCCCTGTCTGATAGATTTAATCTCAGTGCCCGTAAGCACTATTCCGGCGGTGTATGTTTCTATAAAGAAATACTCAAAAGAGGCTTTCTTGTTCCTGATATTCACCGGACTTTTCTTCCTTATCAACTCTTGTTCCTTGTTCATGTACGTCAGGGTGGTTTCTGATTATCTCCACCAAAATTTCTTCCAATTCTACTCTATGGTTACAAAGTGCTCAATATGCTCATCCACATAGCGTGCCACTTGAGAAGTAAACATCTCTTCACTCTCCACAAAGGCATCATCCAAGTCGTCAAACTCAGCATATTGTTCAAACAGTGCCATAAACTCCTCATCAGAACATTCCTGTTCAATCTCCTTGCCATACTTATTATATAATGTATGGGCCTCATAAATCAACTTCGACAAGTCACGCATTCCCCATTGCTTCAATGCCTTGGCAAAGGGATTGAGAAAGATGAATGGTCCGTAGCCATTGTGTATCAGCTGCACAAACCCACCATCCATCACCTCATCATGAAGCATGTCGTAGGCCAACAAGGTGATTTGTTCGGCATTGAGCATTGCCATGTTTTCAGCGTTGAGTTCTCCGCCTATAGCATCTTTTATTGCGTGTACAAACACGGAGAGGAATTCGTCCATCCCCGTGTTTGCAGCTTCACGCAACAGATTGTCTTTGACTGTTATCTTCATCATATCACAGGCTTTTCCTACACAGGATATACCCACAGATTATTTGTACTCTTCCCAACTCTTGACTGTAATGTCATCGAGCGACATATTGCAAAATGCCTGGATAAAGGCAGATGCCAAGCGCGCATTGGTGAGCAGGGGCACATTGAGGTCAATGGCTGCACGACGTATCTTATAGCCATTGCTCAATTCCCCAGCCGACAAGTTCTTGGGAATGTTCACCACCATATCTATCTCATGGTTGTGCAACATGTCGAGTGCTTGCGGCTGCCCTTCCTCCGATGGCCAATATACCAAGGTGTTCTCGATATTGTTTTCTGTGAGGAACTTGGAGGTACCTCCCGTGGCATACAGTTTATAGCCACGTGCCAGCAATGTCTTTGCTGCATCCAGCATGGCAGTCTTCTGCTTGGCACTTCCCGTAGAAAGCAGGATATTTTTTTCCGGGATGCGATAACCTACAGACAGCATGCTCTTGAGCAAGGCGCAGGCACTGTCGTCACCGAGACAACCAACCTCGCCAGTAGAAGCCATATCCACACCAAGCACAGGGTCGGCCTTCTGCAAGCGATTAAACGAGAACTGGCTTGCCTTAATGCCAACGTAATCCAAGTCGAACAAGCTCTTGTGAGGTTTCTCTACAGGCAGTCCGAGCATCACCTTGGTGGCAAGTTCTATCAGATTTATCTTCAGCACCTTGCTCACAAAGGGGAACGATCGGGAAGCGCGCAGGTTGCACTCTATCACCTTGATATCGTTTTCCTTCGCAAGGAACTGGATATTGAATGGTCCGCTGATGTGCAACTCCTCTGCTATACGTTTGCTCACGCGCTTGATGCGACGGATAGTCTCACAATAAAGTTTCTGGGGTGGGAACTGTATGGTAGCATCTCCCGAATGTACACCAGCAAACTCTATATGCTCACTGATGGCATAAGCCACAATCTCTCCGTTGCGGGCCACAGCATCCATCTCTACTTCCTTGGCATGTTCTATGAACTGGCTCACCACCACAGGATGGTCTTCACTCACATTGGCTGCCAGTTTCAAGAACTTCTCCAACTCTTCCTGATTGCTGCACACATTCATTGCTGCACCCGAAAGTACATACGAAGGGCGCACCAGAACGGGGAAACCTACCTGCTCTATAAACTTGTTGATATCGTCCATAGAGGTAAGCGCACTCCATGCGGGCTGGTCAATACCGTTGCGACTCAACATCGACGAGAACTTGGCTCTGTCTTCTGCATTGTCAATGTCCTTGGCAGTGGTACCCAAGATGGGCACGTGCTGCTCGTCTAAGCGCACTGCAAGGTTGTTAGGTATTTGTCCGCCAGTGGAGACGATTACTCCCTGAGGCACCTCCAAGTCAATGATGTCCATCACACGCTCAAAGGTAAGTTCATCGAAGTACAGGCGGTCGCACATATCATAGTCGGTGGAAACGGTCTCAGGATTGTAGTTGATCATCACCGAGCGATAACCCTCCTTGCGTATTGTGTTCAATGCCTGCACACCACACCAGTCAAACTCTACGGAAGAACCGATGCGATAGGCACCTGAGCCCAATACAATGATAGAGCGTTTGTCGTTGACAAATGGAATATCGTGCTCCACACCTGCATACGTAAGGTACAGATAGTTGGTCTGTGCTGGATACTCAGCTGCCAAAGTGTCTATCTGCTTCACCACAGGCAGAATACCATAACTCTTGCGTAGCTGGCGTACCACCAATCCTGCTTTTGCCATGCTCTTCAGCTCAGTCTCAAGTCCCACGGCACGGGCTATCTGGAAATCGGTAAATCCATACACCTTGGCCTCACGCAACTGCTCCTTGCTCAGGTTGTTGACACTCTTCAGAGCCTTGAGTTGCTCATCGATGTCAATGATGTGCTTGAGTTTGTACAGGAACCACTTGTCTATCTTGGTCAGTTCGTGTATCTGGTCGATGGTATAGCCCTTGTGCATCGCCTTGGAAATGATAAACACACGCTTATCGGTAGGTTCTCTCAATGCTGCATCTATATCGGGGATTTGCAGTTCCTTATTTTCTACAAATCCGTGCATTCCCTGCCCTATCATGCGCAGACCCTTTTGGATAGCCTCTTCAAAGTTGCGTCCTATTGCCATCACCTCGCCCACAGACTTCATAGACGAGCCCAGTTCCTTATCCACTCCTCTGAACTTGCTCAAGTCCCAACGGGGAATCTTGCACACCACATAGTCAAGTGCAGGTTCAAAGAAGGCACTGGTGGTTTTGGTTACAGAGTTCTTCAGTTCAAAGAGTCCATAACCCATACCCAACTTGGCAGCCACAAAAGCCAAAGGATAACCAGTGGCTTTGGATGCCAAAGCCGAGGAGCGACTCAAACGGGCATTAACCTCAATCACTCTGTAGTCCTCACTCACAGGATCAAAGGCATACTGCACGTTGCACTCTCCCACTATACCTATATGGCGGATTATCTTGATGCTCAATGCTCTC
This sequence comes from uncultured Prevotella sp., assembly GCA_945827565.1. Taxonomy (GTDB): domain Bacteria; phylum Bacteroidota; class Bacteroidia; order Bacteroidales; family Bacteroidaceae; genus Prevotella. The sequence goes on along the minus strand of CALZNR010000001.1, from coordinate 14,893 downwards.
AACTTATGATACTCGCTATTGGTCAGCGTTTGTGAGGGAGCGATAACGATACTCTCGCCTGTATGGATGCCGAGCGGGTCAAAATTCTCCATGTTACATACAGTGATGCAGTTGTCATAACGGTCGCGCACCACCTCGTACTCTATCTCCTTCCACCCTTTCAAACTCTTCTCCACCAATACCTGCGGTGAGAAAGAGAACGCTTTTTCAGCCAGTTTGTTCAGTTCCTCCTCATTGTCACAGAATCCGCTACCCAATCCTCCAAGGGCATAGGCTGCTCTCAATATCACAGGGTAGCCCAGTTGTGCAGCTGCCTTGCGTGCCTGTTCAATGGTTTCGCAAGCCTCACTCTTGATGGTTTTCACATCAATCTCGTTGAGTTTCTCAACAAAGAGTTCACGGTCTTCCGTATCCATAATGGCCTGTACTGGTGTGCCCAACACTTTCACATTGTACTTCTCCAGCACACCACTCTTGTAGAGTTCTACTCCACAGTTAAGTGCCGTTTGACCTCCAAATGCCAAGAGAATGCCATCGGGACGCTCTTTCTCTATCACCCTTTCCACGAAATAGGGCTGTACTGGCAGGAAATAAATCTGGTCGGCCACTCCTTCAGATGTTTGCACTGTGGCGATATTGGGATTGATAAGGATGGTGGTTACTCCCTCCTCGCGCAGTGCTTTCAGTGCCTGCGAACCAGAATAGTCAAACTCTCCAGCCTCACCTATCTTCAAGGCGCCGGAACCCAACAACAATACTTTCTTTATATTTTCGTCTTTCATCTTTCTTTATTTCAATTTTTCAACAAAGCGGTCAAACATGAATTCGGTATCTACAGGTCCACTGCATGCTTCTGGATGGAACTGACTGGTGAACCATGGATTCTCTTTGTGGCATACACCCTCATTGGAACCATCATTCATATTTACGAACAATTCACGCCAATCCTTGCCCAGAGTAGAGGCATCCACAGCATAGCCATGGTTCTGACTGGTTACATAACAGCGGTTGGTTCCCACCTCACGCACAGGTTGGTTGTGTGAGCGGTGACCATACTTCAGTTTATAAATCTTTGCACCACCTGCCTTGGCAAGCAACTGATTGCCCATGCAGATGCCGCAGATGGGTTTTCTTGACAGGTCCATCTGCTTACGTATGATATTGACTGCATCCTCGCACATGTCAGGGTCGCCAGGACCATTGCCCAAGAACAGTCCGTCAAAGTCCATGCCCGTATAGTCGTAGTTCCAAGGCACACGAATCACCTCTACACCACGGTTCACCAAGCAGCGTATGATATTGTTTTTCACGCCACAATCCACCAGTATCACCTTTTTTCCGGCTCCTTCGTTGTACTTGATTACCTCCTTGCAACTCACCTTGTCCACAAAGTTCACACCTTCGTAATTGGCAGTAGGTATATTGTCTGGCTCATCATCAAAGAGAATTTTGCCCATCATCACTCCATGCTCACGCAACACTTTGGTCAGTTCGCGGGTATCTATTCCCGTAATTCCAGGCACTTTCTCTCTCTTCAGCCACTCTGCCAAGCTCTCCTTTGCATTCCAGTGATTGTACTGTTCGCTGTAGTCTGCCACGATAATGGCCGACGCATGAATACGATCGCTCTCCATAAAGGTAGCAATGCCATCACTCTCCACCGTAAATGGAGGCACGCCATAGTTACCCACCAAGGGATAGGTAAGTGTCATCAACTGTCCGGCATACGAGGGGTCGGTAAGACTTTCCGGGTAGCCCATCATTGCGGTGTTGAATACCACTTCACCCGCCACCGGCTGTTCATAACCAAAAGACTTTCCATGGAATCTTGTTCCATCTTCAAGTAATAATGTTACGTTCTTCATATTTTGACTTTGTGGTCCGGAGTCTGATTCCGGATTGTTTTTTATCTTCTTTCTGCGTATGTTGTTTGAATATCCTTTGCTTTCTTGATTTCCCACAGACCTGCTACTCAGAATTTCTGTGCATACTGATACACCTTCTCCACGTAGTTGATAAAGGCCTGATTTGCCAGTTTCACTCCTCCCGGTGTTGGATAGTTGCCTGTAAAATACCAGTCTCCCTTGTGGTTGGGTATAGCCTTGTGCAAGCCTTCAATGCTTTGGAACACCAGTTCGATTGGTGTGTTTACTCCTGCCGGCCTCAGCATTTCCACCATTTTGGTGTTCAACTCTTCCACCGTGAAGGGCTTGTACAGGTTTTTCACACAGCACTGCATTTCAGTCTTAGGCTTTTTCATCTCCTCCACACAGTTGCGATAGGTTTCCTCTATCAGTTGGTGCATATTGCGGTCTTTCAGCAATTCCACACATGCCCTGAAGGCTATAAACTCCTCCAAATGTGCCATGTCGATACCGTAATAATCGGGATAGCGTATTTGTGGCGAGGAACTCACAATCACAATCTTCTTGGGATGCAGACGGTCCAATATTTTGATGATGCTCTCCCTCAGAGTGGTGCCACGTACAATACTGTCATCTATCACCACCAGGTTGTCCACCCCTTTTTTCAGTGATTCGTAGGTGATGTCATATACGTGCGAGGCAAGGTCGTTGCGCGAGTTTCCTTCTGTGATAAAGGTTCTCAGTTTGATATCTTTCCACGCAATCTTTTCTGAACGCACATACTGATGCAGCAACTCCTGCAATTCCTCACGTGAGGGTATGTGATCCATATTCTCCAACGCCTTTATCTTCTGTTCATTGATATAGCGTTTGAACCCGCCCAGCATTCCATAGTATGCCACCTCTGCCGTATTGGGAATAAACGAGAACACGGTGTGCTCCACATCTCCTTCTACGGCTTTAAGGATAGAAGGCAACAGTTGTTCTCCCAGTTGCTTGCGCTCTTGATAGATGTCGCGGTCAGAACCTCTACTGAAGTAGATGCGTTCAAAAGAGCAGGCTGCATCTCCACGAGGTTCCAGCACTTGCTCTATGCTGCATATGCCATTCTTACTGACCATGATGGCCTGTCCTGGCTGCAACTCTGTGATATCATCGCACTCCAAGTCGAAGGTGGTTTGCAGCACAGGGCGTTCACTCGCCACCGCAACAATCTCATCATTGCAATAGTAAAACGCCGGTCTGATGCCCCAGGGATCACGCAGTGAGAACATCTCACCGCTACCCGTCAAGCCACACACCACATAGCCTCCATCAAAATCGGGCATGGTGGTTTTCAGCACATTGGCCATCTTCACATGGTTGTCTATATAGTCGGTGATGTCTGTTCCTTTCAGTCCCAGTTCCTTGGCATCTTGATAGTTTCGTTCCACCTCCCTGTCCAGTCGGTGACCCATCCACTCCAGCATGATGTAACTGTCACTAAAGATGCGCGGATATTGTCCCTGCTCTGTTATCTTGTCAAACACCTCATCAATATTGGTCATGTTAAAGTTGCCGCACAAGCACAGGTTTTTTGCCTTCCAGTTGTTTCTTCTCAAGAACGGGTGCACATACTTCAAGCCGCTTTTTCCTGTAGTGGAATAGCGCAGGTGGCCCATATATAGTTCCCCTGCAAAGGGCAACTGGTCGGCAGCGTATTCAGCATCCTGTATCTGTGCCTGCGAGAGCCCCTTGAAACTCTTTTGCACGGTAGCAAAGATTTCTGTGATGGCATTGGAGCCCTCTGCCTTTTCACGAAACATGTATTCATTTCCAGGTGTGGTGTGCAATTTGACGCAAGCCATTCCAGCTCCCTCCTGTCCTCGATTGTGCTGTTTCTCCATCATCAGATACAACTTATTCAGTCCGTACATCCATGTGCCGTACTTGCGCTGATAGTAGTCTAATGGTTTCAGCAATCGAATCATTGCTATGCCACATTCATGTTTTAATTGCTCCATGCCTTTTTTCTTTTAGTTATTTTGTGATGTTGTGTTGTTTGCTTTGTGTCTTCATCTCGCCCACGTGTGTATATCGCAAGCCTCTGAGATGTTCCACTTTTCATTTGTTTATAGGCTACCAGAACATATAAAGAACCGGCACCTGCACCTTGGTCTCTTTCCTAAAAGGAGCAAAGAAACCGATACAGAAGCCGGTTCCTACGCTCTTCGGTAACCTTATTCCACGGTAACTGATTTTGCCAAATTACGCGGTTGATCCACATCCTTGCCCTTGCAAACGGCAACATGATATGCCAGCAACTGCAATGGAATGGTTGCAAGCAGAGGTTCCAGACATTCTATGGTGTCGGGAAGTTCTATCACCTCATCGGCAATTCTGCTAATGGTTTCGTCGCCCTCGGTTACCAGGGCTATTACCTTGCCCTTACGGGCTTTTACCTCTTGAATATTGCTCAGCACCTTCTCGTACATGGCATTGTGAGTGGCAATCACCACCACGGGCATGTCAGAGTCTATGAGTGCGATAGGCCCATGCTTCATCTCTGCAGCGGGGTAGCCCTCTGCATGTATATAGCTTATCTCTTTCAGTTTCAAAGCGCCCTCTAATGCCACGGGGTAACTATATCCACGCCCTAAATAGAGGAAGTTGCGTGCATAGGTAAAGATGCGGCTCAAGTCGGCTATCTTGCCATTCTGTTCCAACACCTTCTTCATCTTCGCCGGAATCTCGTGCAGTTCCTTCACAATAGTCAGATAGTCGTTGCTGGTGATGGTGCCCTTCTCTTTTGCCAGCGCCAGTGCCAGCATGGAAAGCACAGTGACCTGACCCGTGAAAGCCTTGGTAGATGCCACACCAATCTCCGGTCCTACGTGGATATATGATCCTGTATCGGTGGCGCGGGGAATACTGGAACCGATGGAGTTGCAAATGCCATAGATAAAAGCGCCACAAGACTTTGCCAATTGGACGGCGGCCAAAGTATCGGCAGTTTCACCACTTTGGGATATGGCAATCACCACATCCTTAGACGTGATGACGGGATTCCGGTAGCGAAACTCTGACGCATATTCCACCTCTACAGGAGTGCGGCACAGGCTCTCTATCATCTGCTTACCTATCAGTGCTGCATGCCATGAGGTGCCACATGCCACGATGATAATGCGTTGGGCATTTACCAGCTGCTTACGATAGTCTATCACCGCACTGAGCACCACATTGTCGGTATCTACATTCACCCTGCCTCGCATACAGTTGGTCAGACATTCAGGCTGTTCAAATATCTCTTTCAGCATAAAGTGAGGATAGCCTCCCTTTTCCAATTGTCCCAAGTTCAAATCCACCGTTTGGATTTCGGGCTTGAGTTTGCGGTTCTGTATGTTCACCACTTTAAGGGGTTCCCCCTTGCGTATCACTGCGATATTTCCATCTTCGAGATATACCACCTGATCGGTATATTCCACAATAGGAGTAGCATCAGAACCAAGAAAAAATTCATTGTCGCCTATACCCACCACCAACGGGCTCTGCTTGCGTGCGGCAATAATCTGATTAGGTTCACGCCTGTCTATCAAAGCAATGGCATAGGCTCCTATCACCTCGTGAAGTGCCACCTGTACAGCGGTGAGCAAATCAAAGTTCTTTTGCTCTTGCACATACTCTATCAACTGCACCAGCACCTCAGTGTCTGTATCAGAGCGGAAAGTAATGCCCTTAGACACCAACTTTGCCTTGAGGTCAGCATAGTTTTCGATAATGCCGTTGTGGATGATTGCAAGATTCTTAGACTGAGAATAGTGTGGATGGGCATTCAGCGCCGAAGGTTCTCCATGGGTGGCCCATCTGGTATGTGCGATACCCACAGTTCCCGTCACGTTCTTCTCACTGCAGTAGTTTACAAGATCGTCCACCTTTCCCTTGGCCTTCCACACATTCAACTCACCCTGTTCATCAATCATTGCCACACCTGCGCTGTCATATCCACGATACTCCAATCGGCGTAACCCTCCAATAAGGATTGGAAATGCTTGTTTATCTCCTATGTATCCTACTATGCCACACATAACTGCTTTTCGTTTTCGTTCTGATCAACTTTACAAGAGCATTTCTGCCCTTTTAAACTCCCCCAAAAACAACTTGCATGTTTTTTGCTTGAACAAGCAGCAAAAACCAGCACAGCAATCAACATTCTGGCTGCCGCATCGGGAGAGGTTGTCATCTTCATATCTCTTAACTCTTGTTGTGTACACATGCGTGGGGACGATGACAAAAAAACTGGATCATAGTCACACGCACCCACACCGATTCAACGTGCAAATTTACACCTTATTTTTCAAACTACCAAATAAGCCATGTTGTAAATCATCAATGATGAAGTCAAACAGCAATCAGTCTCTTATTTTTCAGTCGCAACCTCAGAGAACATATAGCACCATGAAGGGAGTGCTGCGGCATGATATCCAACAAGGTTGCCACGTGCCCCCAATCGCCTGCCCGATTTATTTCTCTCGCCATTGCCTCCATACCTCACCTTACATCCTTTGGTCTCTTCACAGCACTCAATGACCACACAATTATCCACAAGGCTCACGCTTTTAGCTATATCCTTGTTGTGATGAGTTATCACCTGAAATCCATAGTTCTTCACTTTGTTCACTCTGACAGTATCAAATGCAAGCTGGCTACAATATCCGTTAAATTCAATGAGCACCGCCTGTCCCTTTGCTTCTATCCTCACAGGATATAGTCCACGGCTGGAACTTCCGTATCTCACTATATCCAGCACTGCCTGGGCGTTATACCTCCCAACAATGGTTTGACTCTTTCCGTCAAGATGAAGCCGATCATCCACAAAATCAAGGAAATACACTGGGGTACCAGCAGCAAACATGGAATCATCTCTAATCAGCTGCATCTGCGTCTGGGGTATAGATATCTCATAGCAATCATAATTCTCAGGCGTGTAATCATAGCACTTTGCCAAACAACATGACTGATATCCCACAATCTTCACATCCCTTTGCTGCCCTGTGATGCTTTTCACGTCTTTGTTAATGTCTGTGGAAAACTGTTCAAGCTTTTTCCTGTAATCCACCCTGGTGTAATCAAACATGTCGCTCTCTCCCTGCATCCAGCATATTGCGGGCACAAAGAATTCCTGTCCGTTTCTTTGTGCTTCGTTGCATGATTTCCTGATATCCTCCATAAGGCCTTCATACGGAGGAGTGCCTTTGACAAGATTGGAGATAGCCGTAGCACCCCTTCCACCAGCAAACACACATACCATCGTGTCCTCGCCAAATGCTCCGACAAGCATTTCTCCCATGGCATATGCAGAATTCTCATACCTGCGATTGCCATACCTGATAAGTCTTTTCAGTTCTCTTTTCCAGTTTCGGTCCTCATAGTAACCAAACCCCGCACGAAGAGCCTCACCTACAAGGCGTCCCCGCCATTTATGGGAAAGTTCATCAATATCTGTTACCAGTTCTGCCTCCTCACCCATGGCAAGACTCTGTCCATATACCGGTACGCACACCACCACATTTGGCTTCTTCCCGTCATCACAAGCTGTCAATCCTCCAACCATCACAACGCACAAGATAGTCAACCAAATCCACTGGCTGTACCATTTCATCTTTATCTTCATTTCTTCCATCATGCGTTTGTATCAAAAGTGGCGAAAAATACTAAAAACATTTGACAACGCACATTATTTGGGAGAAATTATTCGCGAAACAGGAAAAATATCTTCAAAATCTTGGCAAATTCAAAAAATATCACAAAATTTACACCAACAAAGAGCTTTCAATGTAAAATTATGAATGGCGACATACAGTTAAGTGTAATCATTCCAGTGTACAACACCCAAGAGTATTTGGAAAGATGCGTAAGTGGGGTCATTGCCAACAAAACCGTCAGCATGGAGATCATTCTTGTTGATGATGGTTCTACCGATGCGTCTCCCTCTATTTGCGATGAGTTATCTGCCAAACACCCCTTCATCACATCCATTCACATTCCCAATTCAGGTCCGGCCTCAGCAAAAAACAAGGGACTGGACATTGCCAAGGGAAAATACGTGGCAATGATTGACAGCGACGACGAACCGACAAGCACCATGTTTGTGCGCATGATAGGCGAGGCCATAGAAAACGATGCCGATATTGTATGCTGCAACTATATGGAGCGTTTTGAAGATGGTAGCACGCACTCTTTCGACTACACCCATGAAGTCACAGTGCTGGACCATTATCAGGGAATGGAGCATTTCCTGATGAAGAAAAAGATATACACGCAGTGCTGGACCAAGATTTACCGCAGACATATACTTGAGCAATTCAGAGTGCGCAACGTGGAGGGGTTGAAGACAGACGAAGACTTTATATTCAACATCTGCAGTTTTGTTCACGCACAGAGAATATGTGTTGTTGATTCACCTCTGTATATCTATTCCATGAGAGGCAACTCGCTTTCAAAAGACTATTTCAACAAAGACATCAATGCCTATATTGACAATCGCCTCTTGCGATTCAAGATTACAGAAAGGGAACTAAGCAACTATGCCCCAAAAAATCTGAAGCACACCACCTTCAACAGATTATTCTACTCTAACGAACTGCTCGGGCGTATTGCCCTTTTTCCAAACCTGTACAAAGACAAGCGCACTAAGAGCGTGGTGCGCTACATGCGGCACCACTTGCTGTATGCTCTGTCTGTACATCGGCAGATAGGTTTCAGTATCTTAGGGTGCCTTCTGCTATTGCTCCCCACCCCATTGTACATGCACTACAGGCACTGCAAACTTAACAACTGACCCTTATGGCAAAATACACGATTATCACGATAAACTATAATAACGGAAAAGGACTGCGCTCCACCATAGAGAGCGTGATAAACCAGACTTTCGATGATGTGGAATACATCATTGTTGATGGAGGCTCAACTGACAATAGTGTGGACATCATCAAAGATTTTTCCGAGCGTATCAACTTTTGGGTATCTGAACGTGATGGCGGTGTATATAGCGCCATGAACAAGGGCTTACATCATGCACATGGTGAATATGTTAACTTCATGAATTCTGGAGACACGTTTTACTCTCCTCATGTTCTTGAAGAGATTGACCGTCAAATGGGCGATGCCGACATATTGTTCGGAAACGTATGCGATGCTGCAACAGGCAAGCTATATGGGGGAATAAAAGCGGATAGAGAGATCACCTTCCTCACTTTGAAGAAAGAGATACTTTGCCATCAAGGCACCTTCTATCGCCGCACGATATTCAACCGCCACCCATACGATGAGAACCTTCGACTAATCGCTGACTGGAAAGTTAATGTACAGGCTATCGTGCTTGACAACTGTAAGGTAAAGGTAGTTGACACTATTGTGGCGAATTACGATCTGACGGGTATGAGCAGCACACAAAGTCAATTGCACGCAGAAGAACGTCGAAAGGTTATGAAAGAACTCATCCCCGAGCGTATTCTGAAAGACTACGAACATCTCTACACCGAAAGTGAGATGCCAATAGTAGGTCTTCTTCCTGAACTGAAGAAGCGAGGAAGAGTGCAGAAGATTATTTACTTATTTGCAAAAAAAATAATTAAATTGACATGAAAATAGCCATTATTGCACACGGATATTCAGGTGCCACACTACCGTTGGCTAAACATCTTGCAGATAAGGGACATGAAGTGGATTGTTACTATCTCTGCTGGCATGGCGCAACACAGATGGAATCAATGGAGTATGGAGGAAAGATGTCTGCCTTAAATATTTCTCATACTATTAGTGATGACAATAGCCTATACAATTATTTATCAAAAAAAGTAACGGTAAGAATTATTCCATTGTTCAATCCAAGCAACAAATATGGGAAGTATAGAATGACACTACAAAATTCCATTAATGATATTCACATAAATATCGTTGCTAAACAAATTGCTAACAGACACTACGATGTTGTTAATGTCATTTTATACACTAAGTTCGATTTGCACATTCTTAGGTATTTAGTTGGCAAAGGAATTAGATGTTGTGTTTCCTACCATGAAGTCATGAGCGACTTGACTCATGAATCTTCTTTATTGGATGTTGTAAATCAAGCAAATAGCCTTAACACACCAATTATTATTCATTCTAAAAAGACAAAAGATGACCTGTTACATAATTCCGACGTAAAAGAAAACCGAATCAACATAATACATTTTGGCCTCTTTGAATCTTTTACGCAATATGGTGAAGGTAAGCCTGTAGATAATGTTAACGGCAATTATTTGCTATATCTTGGTTTTATCAAACCATATAAAGGATTAAAATATCTTTATGAAGCTTCAAAGCGTCTTTCACACATCAATGATTTAAAGATTGTTGTTGCTGGTGGTGGTTATGACCCCATACTGGACGTGATGAAAAATGACAATAGGTTTACTGTAATTAATCGTTTTATTGACAATTCCGAACTAGTTTATCTGATGAAAAATTGCAAGGGCATAGTTTGTCCATATATTGGTGCCTCACAAAGCGGTCTGGTACAAACGGCTATGGTGTTTAACAAACCTGTAGTTGCCACGCGTGTAGGAGCATTCAGCGAGATCATTAAGGAGAATATTAATGGTCATCTTGCAGAACCTGCAAATTCCACGCAACTTGCAAATAGTATCGAACGCCTATATTGCAATGATATTCCTTATGATTTCTCTCTACCCAACTTCCTTTTATGGGATACTATTTCCGAACAATATCTGAGTTTGTTCCAAAATATATAAAACTACATTTCCCTATATCTTCACATTCAATACTTGTTCAACTATCGGAGCCATGTCGTAATATTTGTACTCAGCCAGTCTGCCACCGAACATAACATCCGCTTCCTTGTCTGCCAATGCCTTATATCGGGCATAAAGCTCCATGTTTTTGGTGTCGTTCACAGGATAATAAGGCTCCAATCCCTCGTGCCATTCCTGCGGAAATTCCTTAGAGACAACAGTCTTAGGGATTTCATACACCTTGTCGCCAAACATTTCAAAGTGCTTATGCTCAATGGTTCTCGTGTAAGGCACATCAGCAGAGGTGTAGTTCACCACGGCATTGCCCTGATAATTGGGCACATCATGCTCCTCGTGCTCAAATCTAAGACTGCGATAGTCCAGTTTTCCAAACTGATAGGAATAGAATTCGTCTATCTTACCGGTAAACACGAGTTTGCTTGCATACTGCCTCCAATTATGAATATTGGGGCTATCCTCACAAGTATCGAAGAAATCCACACTCACCTTGGTGGCACTGTTTTTCAGAAGACCATCAATCAACCTGTTATAACCACCAATGGGAATACCCTGGTATAAGTCATTGAAATAATTATTGTCAAACACAAACCTCACAGGCAAGCGCTTGATGATGAATGGAGGAAGGTCAACGCACTTCCTGCCCCACTGTTTCTCGGTATATCCCTTGATCAGAACCTCGTATATATCCCTGCCCACCAGCATCAACGCCTGCTCTTCCAGGTTCTGTGGTTCACGTCCATTCAACCTTTCTTTTGCCTCACGCTTCTGTTCTTCAATCACCTTCATGGCTTCTGCTGGAGTGGAGACATCCCACATCCTTGAGAAGGTGTTCATATTGAAAGGCAAATTGAACAGTTGGTGCTTATACCTTGCCAGGGGAGAGTTCGTATATCTGTTGAACGGTACTATAGAGTTTACAAAATCCCACACTTCCTTATTGGAAGTATGGAAGATGTGTGCACCATATTTGTGAACATTGATGCCAGCCACATTCTCACAATAAACGTTGCCTCCCAAATGTACACGCTTGTCAATCACAAGGCATCGCTTGCCCTGAGTTGAGAGCTTATACGCCATCATGGAGCCATAAAGTCCCGCTCCTACAATCAGATAATCATACATGTTGCAAATATACTTTTTTTTCTTCTAACCAACAAACATATTGACCAATTTGGGATTGAATGTATTGGAAATCATCCGTTTACTCCCCTATCGTGATGGATTGTAGCAATTAGTTCCTGTGCCTTCAACGGATTCACTATTTTTTACAACGTATTGTTGTAGGATTCATGGATTTTGCCTATATTTGCAGCAAAATCATTTACATTATTATGAAAGGAATCGTTTTAGCAGGAGGTAGCGGCACAAGGCTCTACCCCATCACCAAGGGTATCAGCAAACAGCTCATCCCCATTTTCGATAAGCCCATGATATACTATCCCGTGTCTGTACTCATGCTCGCTGGCATCAAGGAAATTCTGATTATCAGTACTCCCACTGACTTGCCAGGCTTCAAGCGACTGTTAGGCGATGGCAGCGACTACGGTGTAAAGTTTGAATATGCTGAGCAGCCATCACCCGACGGACTGGCGCAAGCCTTTATCATTGGTGAGCAGTTTATAGGCAAGGACTCTGTATGTTTGGTTTTGGGCGACAACATTTTCTATGGAAGTGGTTTCTCTGCCCTGTTGAGACAAAGCGTGGAGAATGCGGACAAGAACGGTGAGGCTACCGTATTTGGCTATTATGTAAACGATCCTGAACGCTACGGAGTGGCAGAATTTGACGAAGAAGGCCGATGTCTCAGCATTGAAGAAAAGCCCTTGCATCCCAAGTCCAACTATGCTGTTGTGGGCTTGTATTTCTATCCCAACAGCGTGGTAAACATTGCCAAGAACATCAAGCCCAGCGCAAGAGGAGAATTGGAGATAACCTCTGTGAACCAAGAATATCTGGCCAACAACACGCTCAAAGTACTGCCCTTGCAGCGTGGATTTGCATGGCTCGACACCGGTACACACGACAGTTTGAGCGAAGCCAGCACCTTCATAGAAGTAATAGAAAAACGACAGGGACTGAAGGTGGCGTGCTTGGAAGAAATTGCCTACAAAAAAGGTTGGATAGATGCAGACAAACTGCGCCAACTTGCAGCACCCATGCTAAAAAATGATTATGGCAAGTACCTGCTTGACATAATCAAATAAGGGGAACTTTTCTCATCAGTCTTTGTAAACCTCAGAAAACTCATACATCGCTCTGCGCAGTGCGGCGGGGTTGCCCATGTCAAACATACTACCTTGCATGGTGACAGCCACCATACCACTGCGCTGGCGCACTGTGTCCAAAGCCCTGGTCAGTTCTATCTCTGTACTATAATCTCCTTTGGCGTCGGCGGCCTTGATGTCGTCTGCAAGTTGTTCAAACACCTCATGGGTGAGCACGTATTGTCCAAACACTCCATAATACACGGTATTCCCCTCAGCATCTTTCATGCCCAAATATTCTTCGGCATATCCCGATTTGGGTTTTTCCACCATGCTGTTGACGTTCATCACTGTTTTGTCATGGTCTTCCCACGTACCCGTCAGGATTCCATATTTCCCCACTTCTACCAGCGGCACAGGGTGCACGCTCACCATCAATTGGTTATAGCGTTCATATTTCTCTATCATCTGCAAGGCGCAGGGCTTGTGTGTCTTTGATCGGTAAATGGTGTCACCAAGTAGCAAGAGCACTGGCTCTTGTCCTGCAAAGTCGGCTGCCTGATAAACGGCATGACCAAATCCACGCTTTTCCTTCTGATAGACAAACTGCAACCGCTTGCCCATCTCCAGTATTTTGGTTTCGTATTCCTGACACTGAACATTCAGTTTGCTGAGATGTTCATCAGACAGGGGATTGAGGAAATATTCCTCATACAACACTTTCTCCTCTTCAGATCCCAGCACAAGGCAGATTTCCTCTATGCCGCTCTTCACCAGTTCTTCCAGCAGAATCAAGATAACAGGTTTCACCATGCCATCAGCACACAATATGGGGAAGAAATCTTTTTTAAGCATACGGGTAGCTGGATAAAGACGAGTGCCAAAGCCTGCCACAGGGATAACAGCCTTGCGGATGGTATGCACAGGCTTCAGCGTCAAGGCATACGCCTTCATTCCCTGCTGGTTCAGATAGTCGCACAAGGACTTCTGACAACGTGAGTCTTTGGCAAGAAACTGCACAGAGCCATCACCATGAGATCCCACACCCTTTCCTCCATATATCCATGGTGCTATGGTGGAATCATTAAGCACTGCATGCAACTTGGGAGCACTCAGTCCGGCAGACATCGGAACCACATACTCGTCAAAGAGGCGTTCCACATCTGTCATCAGTTTGCCCAATCCTTCCAGGTCACCGTTTGCCATCATCGAAACGGCCTTGTTCACCACCTCATGATTATGCACGCCCAATGCATCATGCAGCTTCTTTTCTGCCTCATTGCTGGCAAAGGGATATGCCTTGTTCAAATCAGCAAGAATCCTGATAGTATCCTTTGACGCACACAAATCGGCAAACACCAAATGGATGGTTTTCTTTACATTCAATGCCTTCACCTCCACCTCATCGCCATCAAACACCATCAGGGTGGGCTTCACTCCGAATGCACACGCCTGATCAAGTCTTCCACATCGTGAGGATGTGCGCAACTCACCGAGATAAGCAATGTTCATCTCGCCCAGTGTGTTGAGATTGAGACGATAAAGCATATTGAATGCACGTGCCACAAGCACACAAATAGCTGCACTGCTCGAAAGTCCAGATTTGAGAGGAAGAGACATCGATGTAATCTTGATGCGCACCCCTCCCACTTTATACCACTCCAACATATACGAGGCCACACCAGCACAATAACAGAAAAAGGAGCCTGATCGTGCCACCTTCTTCAGCTCTTGTTCATCCATACGACAGGAGAAGTCTTCCCATATGTCAGCTATCTCGGGAGCCTCACTGTACAACTCAAAACGTGTGGATTTCTCTACTTCGGCATAAATGCCCTGCTCTATTCCCGACACGATGGCCATACCTGGCAGAATATCCGCATTCATAGTGCGATAATGACCCGCCCAGTCTGTGTGCTCACCAAAAAGGCACAATCGTCCAGGGACAAACAACTTGATTTTCATATATTGGATAGGATAACTACTGTCTCTTATACACATCTCCGAGCCCACGAGACAGGCAGAAATC